>NZ_PGCK01000004.1 GCF_021023085.1 Methanooceanicella nereidis
GACACAGTATTGTGCATACTCCACAGTAGGAGCACTTCTTCGGGTCGACATCGACCTTAGAGGTCTGTGCCTTACCCCTGTTCACTGCTCCGAGCGGGCCTTCGGAAACGGCCTCTTCGGGGCATGCATCAATACAAACTCCACAACCAGTACAGCGGTCGAGATCAACTACCAGGTTTAATTTTTCGGTCAGTAGCTTCTGCTCGACACTTAACTTATTGTCTTCTATTTTTTTTGCATAACTGGGAAACAAGTAATTCCTCCTCCTATACAAACTCTACTCTGTTGTAAGTGTGATCGCTCTTTGAGGACATACCTCTAAGCAAACGCCGCAACCGTTGCAGACTTCCTCATCGATAACCACTGCCTTTCCGTTCAATACATTATAAGTCTTCTTTTTGGTCACCGGGTTGGCGACAGTCAACTCTAATGCATTGACAGGGCAGGCAACAACGCAATTATTACAACCAGTACAGGTTCTACTTTGAATATCCAACGATAACGTGGTCACGTTACGCACCAGCCTTTTGGTTTTTTATAAGTTGGTTGGTTTTGTATGCTTAACAATCTATAAATAGATTGCTGTAATGAAAATGCCAACCCACCTAGCCATTTTTCTATAAATGAATATCTAAACATGTCACTTGATTTTTAAATATTTTTCCCTAATTGATCTATGCTGAATACAGCCACCTTTATTCCCTTTTTTATTCGTATCGCCTTTGTTTAACCTCCTTTTATATTTTTAGGGTTTATTAGGCAACGTTATTCGAATTGAAAATAAATTTAATACGTATTCGCTGGGCTTTTAGTATGGGTTGCCTATCCACTATAAGTACAATATTCAATGCTTTTAGAATATAAACTTTTTCTATGATTATTAATAAAAATAATGATTATACTTATAATATATAAGCAAAAAATCTATCGTAACTATAATTTATAATGTAATATACTATTTATTCTTATAAACTTATAAGCTTTTCGGACGAGAAAATCCGGGGTCTGCAGTCTTACTCTATGTAAATATATATAGCCGCCATTTTACACCGTGGACAACCTATCTAATGTACCAGACACATAATATATATTACTGTGGACCTCATGCCTGGCAATAGAACCGGACTGAACAAAAGGTTAAAGAAAGAGGTCATATGCCTGCACTAAAATAACAGGCAAATGAACGAGCTGGTAGGCCATAATATAATTATAAATATAATTATATAATATTATTGAAGGTGAAAAACTTTTCAATTATAACTAAAGTTTTATATACCACCAGTTGTCAAGTTATCTAGTACTAAACCTGAACATCGATGATGTTATCGGTTATGGGAAAGCCGATTCTGGTTTAAGTCTTGATTACAGATCAATGGAGTGAAAACAATGGGAAAGGTAAAAGTAATTGAGTCTTGGCTGGGCGCATGTGCCGGTTGTGAAATATCGGTACTTGACCTTCACGAGACACTGTTGCCCGTTTTAGAGAAAATCGAGTTCGCTTATATCCCGGTTTTAATGGATGTAAAGCACCCGCCAAAGGCGACTGTAGGTATAGTATCCGGTGGTGTCAGGAACAGCGACAACCTCCACGAGCTTCTCGAGATCAGGAAGAACTGCGACATACTTATCGCACTCGGAAGCTGCGCATGCTTCGGCGGAAACCCCGGTCTTGCTAACTTATTCACCACAGAGGAGCTTCTTAGTGAGGTCTACGTGACCACGAAGAGCACTAAGAACGAGATAGGCAGGAACCCGTACATGGACGGTCTCCCGACCATACTGCCCGAAATGAGAGCAGTAGGCGACTACGTCAAGGTAGATGTCATGATCCCGGGCTGCGGACCGAACCCCGCGATGATCGGCGCTGCAATATTATCATTACTCGGCGGCGCACCGTACGAGCTCAGCACGAAGTCTGTATGTGACGAGTGTCCCAGAGAGAAGTCCGAGAGGAACCTCAAGAAGATCCTCAGGCCATTCGAGGGCACCGTGGACGACAAGAAGTGCCTGTTCGAGCAGGGATACCTCTGCAGCGGCTCTGCCACCAGGGCAGGCTGTGGCGCAAGATGCCCCACCGCAGGCGCAGCATGCCGTGGCTGCTTCGGCCCGTGTGAGAACTCCGTAGAGCAGGGTGCAGCGATGATCTCTGCAGTAACATCATGCTACGGTCTCGACGACGATCCGAACACTGACCTCGACGCAATGGTCGCGGACATATACGACCCGATAGGTAACTTCTACAAGTACACCTTACCATCCTCGTTACTGAACAAGAAGGCTATCGAGAAGACAGCAGCTAAGAAATAAGGTGATCACAATGGTAAAACAGATCAAAATCGCACCAGTATCAAGAATTGAAGGCCACGCACAGGTCACGATCGATGTCGATGACAGCGGCAAGGTCAGCGACGCAAGGCTTAACATCATGGAAGTAAGGGGATTCGAGAAGTTCCTCGTCGGCAGGCCGGTAGAAGAGGCCCCCAGGACCGTCACCCAGATCTGCGGTATCTGCCCCGTATCTCACCACCTGGCAGGAGCCAAGGCAGTAGACGCATGCTTCGGTGTTGAGACCGCCCCGACCGCAAAGCTCCTCCGTGAGCTCATGCAGTACGGCCAGTTCATACACTCCCACTCGCTGCACTTCTACTTCCTCGCAGCACCGGACTTCGTGTTCGGCCCGGACGCAAGCCCTGAGCAGAGGAACGTATTCGGCATCATAGCCGCAAACCCTGAGCTCGCCGTACAGGCAGTCAAGTTCAGGAAAGTCGGCCAGCAGATCGTCGAAGCGACCGCAGGCAGGTCCATATCCCCGGTCACCTCAGTTCCGGGAGGCATAACCAAGGGACTTACCCAGGCAGATGTCGACAGGCTCTTACCGATGGCCAAGGAAGCAGTAGAGTTCTCCAAGGCAACTCTCGCACTTGCAAAGCCAATATTCAACCAGTACATAGACGCGATCAAGATCCTCGGCGAAGCAGATTCCATGCACCTCGGTCTTGTCAAGAACGGTAACCTCGAACTGTACGACGGTCAGTTAAGGCTTATCGGCAAGGACGGCGCGACCATCAAGGAATTTGACCCGAAGGACTACCTCAACTACATAGCAGAGTACGTTTACCCGCACTCTTACCTGAAGGCACCGTACTGGAAGGAGATGGGCTGGGAGAACGGCATGTACCGTGTGTCCCCGCTGTCCAGGATAAATGCCTGTGACCAGATCAGCACCCCGCTCGCCAACGCTGAGCTCCAGGAGTTCAGAAAGGCATTCGGCAGGCCGGCACAGCTGACCCTCCTGTACCACTACGCAAGGCTCATTGAACTGTTATACTCGTCTGAGAGAGCAGTCGAGATGCTGTCCGACCCGGCCATCACCGGCAAGGAACTCCGCGTACCAGTCAAGGCACGCGCAGGCACTGGAGTAGGAGTCATTGAGGCACCGAGAGGCACCCTCATGCACGACTACGACACTGATGAGAACGGCATTATCACCAAGGCCAACATCATCGTCGCAACTGCCCACAACAACAAGGCAATGAACGTAGGCCTGAAGAACACCGCCCAGAAGATCATCGACACCCCGACCCCGGCAGAGGGTATCCTCAACAGGATGGAAATGGTCATCAGGGCATACGACCCGTGCTTCTCCTGCGCTACCCACACCGTAGCAGGCAAGATGCCCTTAGAGGTCGTTCTTAACACCCCCTCAGGCAAGCAGGTCTTAAGGAGATAAATAAGCTTAATGCGAGCCCGAAAGGGCTTGCGATCTTTTCTTTTTCTTCAGGTTTTTCATTTTACGATCATTATAGTGTACACTTTATCGATGCATAATTTTGAAATAGTTTATACTCTTGGGTAAGCGGAAAGAATGGAAATTCCCAGCTCTCATAGTGATTATTATCATTTTCGGTTAAGAACTGTATTCATAAAAATATAATGTGATAGATATTAGAATGAAAATAATTAAATTAAGCATACTTTGTTACTTAGGATTATTTTCAATATATAACATAATAATATCTGATCAGAATACCTTTTATTAGTTTATTATCGGAAATCTTAAATAAAGTCGGGCTCAACATTCATGAGTATCCGATATGATCAAACACCCGGCTTTGAGCTTATTCACGATAGTGATCATTTTTATGGCTGTAACGATTTCGGGCTGTGCAGGACAGAAAGAAGTACCGCAAAATGATAAAACCCCTGTCGATAAGCCTTATTTAAAAGGCGTGAGCCTCAGTCCTAAAAGCTGGGAACAGGCCGATGTGATGGATTTTCTCGAAAGGACAAAGATGACCGGTGAGATCGTCACATGGGCCGGCGACTGGATAGAATTGTCCAGAGAAGGCGGTACAGGTCCGGAATTTCTGATCTACGGGGCTTCGGAATATGATTATTTACCCGTCGTTCTGGTAAATATATATTCGGGAGACGGCAGCCTCAACAGGCCTTTAGACGATAGCGTCAAAAAAACGTATAAGGAAAGCATAGTCTCGTTCGCGAAAAAGAATAAGCCGGCATATATAGGCATGGGCATAGAGATCAATACGCTATACGAAAGATCCCCCGAGGACTTCGATAAGTTCGTCAGCCTCTTCAACGATTCATATTATGCCATAAAGGCTGTTTCGCCTGACACAAAGATATTCACCGTCTTCCAGCTGGAAAAGATGAAAGGTATCGATAAAAGCTTATTTGCCGGCCCGTGGAATGCCTCCAATGCCCAGTGGGAGCTTTTAGAAAAATTCCCGCAGGCGGACATGATAGCTTTCACAACTTATCCGGGATTAAGGTACAAAGACCCGTCAGAGATACCTTCAGATTACTATACCGAGATCAGGCTTCATACGGAAAAGCCCATAGCGTTCACCGAGACAGGATGGTTCAGCGAAATAGACATTGCCGGCTGGGAAAGCGGCGAGCAGGAGCAGGCAGAGTTCGTCTCGGCTTTTTTCAGGCTCACTGAATCCGTGGACAAAGAATTTGTCATTTGGAGTTTTATGTATGACCAGGACATAGAGGAACCTTTCAAAAGTATGGGTTTGATAAAAAGTAGCGACGGTAAGGAAAAGCTGTCGTGGGATGCCTGGGTAAGGAGCAATGATATTTAAGGACTCTAAGATAACTGCCATATTATTGATAGTCATCATACTGGCCGGCTTTGTGACAGCTGGCGGATGCCTGATGGCAGAACAGGAAAAAACGCTAACAGGAATGCCGCCTGAACAAAATGACATTATTAGTAAGGTTTATAACGGCAGTATAATCATCGGCATCGAGTACGCCATGCCCGGGATGGCGGAGACTTTTTCTGAGCTCGGTGTTGATGCAGTAAAATACTATCCCGATGAGATCTCCTGGGAAAGGATGCAGGAGACCAGGTATTCCCCGATAGATTTTCGGCGCATGGACAGGTTCGTCAGGGAATACCAGGACGCGGGATTCAAGGATTTGGTCATAACCCTAAAGACCGAAGGATCCTGGGCAATAAAAGACCCGATAAGGAACTATTCGCCTAAGCCGGAGAACCTTGACGACTATGAAAAATGGGTCAGGGCCATTGTCGAACGATATGATAAGGACGGGACAGATGATATGCCAGGCCTGAAAGAGCCCGTAATGTTATATGAGATCGGCAGCCAGTTTTCGGACCTGGAGCCAGAGCCGGCCTACGATTACATCATCATGCTGGAAAGGGCATACAGGGCTGCGCATAATGCGTCAGATGACGTGATAGTGACACATGCGGCATTCATTGTGACGACCGCGTTCAAGGATGACCCGGGCCCTGGCGATTACGAGGCCAGTTTCGACAGCGTTGATAAGCGTATTATGAGCCACTCTTTATCGGACATAAGGAAAGTCCTTGACAGGCCGGATATTTTTGACGCTGTGAACTTTCATGCAGTCGGTGACCCTTACGAGATCGAAAAGACCGTAAAATGGCTTGACTATGAGATGGATCAGAGAGGGTATAAGAAGCCAGTAATTATCGGGGACACCGCCGCTACGCCCTTCATTGCATGGGGTCCGGCCACGGTATGGGATAAAGAGCCGTCCAGGATGGGCATACTGATACCTCCTGCGACAGAAGAGGACCGTTACCGCCTGTCAAAATTTTTCCAGAGGCTGATAGAGGGGGATAAAGATACGAGAAACTGGACACAGAGCTTCGTCGCTTCCGACATGGTGAAAAAGGTCATTGTGGCCTCTGAACAGGACGTTATGCTCATTGATACGGCTTTAATGGAAGATCTCACCTTATTCAAGTCCGAGCTTTACAGGGGAGCTTCCGGAATATCCCCGTGGGGAGGGATGGCGCTGACCAATATAAGCACTTCGGACCAGGAGCGTACGATCATAGAGCTAAGACCGTTATTCTACGCCCTCAAGCAGCTTAATAAGAACATAGGAGATTACACGTCCGTCGAGCGCGTCCCTACTTCTGACGACAGTATCCGCCTCTACAAATACAATAAGGATAACAGGACAGTATGGGTGGCATGGTACGAGCCCGGAAAGCTGTTGCTGCCCGGCGATGAGGTTGCGCCGCAACAGTTACAGGTAGTCACGAACGCCACGAGCATAGTTGTGGAGCGGTCGATCGTCAGGAAAGGGCAGGTATGGCCCGACATGGACATAGTAAAGCCTGAGAACGGCATTGCAGTGATAGACATCGATACGGAGCCTGCATACATCAGAGCGGATGGCACCGTCTACTCTATCGAGGATGTTAAAAAGATAAACTCTGAGCCTGCGACGACATCATCCGCGTTAGTTTTAGGATCATAAGAGTTACCACTAATTTTTAATATTTTGCAATTAAGTATAATATGTGATCGAACTATCATTGCCACTTTTATCGCTATCGGTCCTGACCGGCATTATCATAGGGATCTTTGCCGGCCTGCTTCCGGGCGTCCATGTCAACAATACATCCGCCATACTGCTGGGAATGTCACCTGCCCTGGTGACATCGGGAATGGCAGAACTATATGTTGCAGTGATCATCATAGCCAGCACGATATCCCAGAGCTTCTTCGATATTATTCCGGCGATATTTCTAGGCGCACCGGACGATGCGACGACAATGGCCGTAATGCCGGGACACAGGATGTTACTAGACGGGAAAGGCATAGAGGCGATAAGGCTATCGGCAATGGGCAGCGGCCTCGCCATTCCTATATCATTGTTGCTGCTTGCCCCGCTGGCATATTTCTTCATGTCATATTACGGGACATTACAAAAGAACATGGCAGCAGTACTTATTTTAATCTCGGTCTTCGTACTTCTGTCCAGTAAAGGTCGCGGACCTTTTCCGGACATACGTGACAGGCTCAGGCAGGTATCCTGGGCGTCCATAATATTTCTGACCAGCGGCTTTCTCGGCATTACTGCCTTCATCCTCGAGCCGCTTATCTCCCCGCTGGTGAACATTGGCGCGCCTACCATGCTTTTACCGCTGCTTTCCGGGCTTTTTGGTGCTCCGGCCCTGATGATGAGCTTATGGTCTTCTTCAAATATCCCGAGACAGGCTGACAAAATGATCACTTTACAGGGAAGGGACATCGTGAAAGGCGCGTTGATAGGTACGGCATCAGGTGCCCTGGTCTCATGGTTCCCGGGAGTGAGCGCCGGTGTCGCGACTACCATCACAGGCATATTTTCGGGATCGAGAGATGATGACTCTGATAAAAAGCATATTGTGTCCATATCGGGTGTAAGTACGGCAGGAGCGATATTTTCCCTGGTCGCGCTTTTCGTCATAATGAGACCCAGGAGCGGGGCGGTCGTGGCAGCCCAGGAGCTGCTTGGAGGCGAGATCAACTTCGATACGTTTATTCTGTTCCTGGTGATAATTTGTGCTGCAGGAGTGACCTCCTATCTGCTCATGCTTACGGCAGGCAGCACATTTGCAGGACTATTCTCACGACTCGATTATTCCGGACTGAACAGGACCGTGCTCGTTTTCCTGACTACCATGTGCCTGTTGATGACCGGGACACTGGGATTGATGGTGTTCGTCATATCGACGCTCATAGGAGTAGCCTCGCATATCATCGATGTTAGAAAAACATGCCTTATGGGAGTGTTATTAGTGCCGTGTATACTGTATTTCCTGTGATGCCTTATTTCGGGACTTTCAGAGCTTCTATCTCGGCTACCTTCATCTGTTCAACTTTTTCTGTCAGCGCTTTTAGTATCGAGTCCAGAGTATCGGCATCACCCATGCTCTTGAACGCTATCATCGCTTCCTTTAGGTCGGCGTTTTCTTCCACAGCGCGTTTTAAGAGCTCTACGGTCCTGACGTCGCTGACGAATCTCAGCGCCCACGCAGCTTCGCGGCGCACCCTTTCATCGCTATCCTTCAAGGACAGCAATAATGTCTCTATAGCCCTGGGGTCCTTTAACTCCCCCAGCGCCCAGACAAGTTCCCATTTATACGTACACGTGCCCTCGTTCGCGGCTTTTATGAGAGGCATTACAGCTAGATCCCCTATGCTCACCAGAGCCCACGCGGCTTCACGCCTTACCAGCATGCTCGGGTCGTCCAGGGCCTCTATGAGCGGCGCAACTGCCCTGGGATCTCCCAGCACCCCCAGAGATATCGCCGCCTCGCGCCTTATATTCTCATTTTCATCTTTTAATGAGGGGACCAGTGATGTGGTGGCTCTTACATCCTTAATTTTGCCCAGGTTCATTGCCGCGCTGATACGCAATCCTTCCCCGCCTGTATTCAGCATCGGCGTGATCTGCTCGACCATCCTGAACATCGTGATGGCGGAATTGCTCCTGACATACATGTCATCGTCGTTGAGCGCCCTGGTCAGCGGGCCTATTATCCTGCGAATGAAAACGTCTGCGGCGTTCTCATGCAATTCCATGAGCACTTTTAATAACGGCCCGGTAAGTTCCAGGAACGCATAGATGGCCTTTCTCCTTACATCGTTGTTCTCGTCGTTCAATGCCTTGATCAGCGGGTCGAGGATCACCAGCATTGTGATAGCAGCATTACCGCGGATATCCGGGTCCGTGTCTTTCAAGGCCTTGGTCAGTGCCCCTATTACATACTCGTTAGATATTAGCCTTAGCGCGTCTGATTCCTGAAGCCGCCCTTTTCTCCTCTCGTCCTTTAGCGCCCTGATCAGCGGGCCTATTATCCTGCGAATGACCGCTTCTACGGCGCCTGCGCGGACCTCGTGAAGCACGTTCAGGAGCGGTTCCATCATCCTTACAAAAGCGCCCACGACCGCTGTCCTGACCATGATATTGTCATCGTCCAGTGACCTGATAAGAGGGTCAAGTAACTGAAGCGTGTATATGGCCGCATTTCCGCGCGTGACAAAATCTTCGCTCTTAAGCTGCTTGATGACGGATTCAAAAATGACAGCCAGGGACATCGAAGAGTTATTCCTGACATAATTATCCTCGTCCTTTAACGCCCCTATCAGCGGCATTATTGCCACAGGGTTCCCGATCTCGCCCAGCGCCCATGCCGCTTTAAGCCGCATGTCCGGGTCTTCGTCCTTTAGCGCTTCCAGAAGAGAAGTTATAGAGCCTTTATTTCCAAGTTTTACCAGCGCCCACGCGGCATCCCACCTGACAGCCTGGTCATTATCTTTCAGCGCTTTTACAAGCGGGTCAATAGCCCGAGGATCTCCCAGGTCGCCCAGTGATAATGCTGCCACCTTACGGACCCTGTAATCCTCATCGTTAAGCGCTTCCATCAGGGTGCCGACCGATTCTTTCCCTATATTGTTAAAGGAAATGGCGGCTTCCTGCTGGATCGCCTCATCGCCCTGGCGTATTGCTTCTATAAGCGGCTTTATGGCTCTCGTGTCGCCGATGCTGCCCAGCGCCACTATCGCGGCTTTTCTGAAAATGTCATTTCTGTCCTTCAGGGCTTCTATTAAAGGCTCGACTGCCCTTTTATCGCGTATCTCGCCCAGCGCCCATATAGCGTTAAGCCTGACGAACCGGTTATCGCTTTTCATAGCTTCGATAAGAGCCTCGACCGCCCCTTCATCGCCTATCCTGACGAGTGCCCACGCGGCGTCCCACCGTACGGATTTGTTACTATCCTTGAGAGTCTCGATGAGCGGACCGACCGCCCTCTGGTCGCGGATCTCGCCCAGCGCCCACGCGGAGTTTTGCCTTACCATCTCGTTCTTATCCTTTAAACCGTTAATGAGAGGGATCACTGCTTTTTCTTTAAAATTAATGAACGCTATCACGGCCTCGCGCCTTATCGCCTCATCCCTGTCCTTGAGGGATTGGACCAGCGGGCCTATTGCACGCGCATCATTTATCGTGCCGAGAGCTATAACCACGCTTCTTCGAACCGCGTCATCGCCGTCATTTAAGGTTTCGATCAACGGTTCCACTGCACGACCGTCACCGATGTTTCCAAGAGCCCATGCGGTGTTTTCCCTGACTTCCTCGAATTTGTCTTTCAACACCCGAATAAGAGGAAGCACAGCGCGGGGATCGCCGATCTTTCCGAGAGCCCATGCAGCGTTTTGGCGCACAGCCTCATCCCTGTCCTTCAGCCCTTCGATCAAAGGTTCCACAGCGCGGGGATCGCCGATGCTGCCCAGTGCTATGGCGGAACTTATCCTGAGGCCGCTATATGAGCTTTTTAAAGCTTCGATGAGGGGACCGACCACTCGTGTATCGCCGATGCAGCCAAGGGCTATCGCGGCCTCTCTCCTGATGTCAGCATCCTCAAAATTCAACGCCTCGATGAGAGGCCCGATGGCACGGGGATCGCCCGAACTGCCCAGTGCTATTATCGCTTCTATGCGCAACTCCCTGTCTGCCGCGTATTTCAGCTCACGGATGAGCATCTCTACGCCCTTTTCTGTCCGGCCTGCTGACATGATACCTCCGGGACCTTTTATGAATCGTGGTCAGTCGTACTTTTTTCCTCTAAGATAAGTCTATTTTGTCCTGAATTATCATCTATTTTCCGTATAATCTAAAAACTTATATCTAACCTGGTGTTATTAACTTCGATAATATATGGTAAGGATTGCACTCCCCAATAAAGGAAGAGTCTATGAACCCATTATGAATATTTTCGAGCAGGCCGGACTGCATATAATAGACCATTCCGACAGAAGCCTTTTCGCAAAGACCGTCGACGATGAGATCACTCTTCTCTTCGCCAGGTCAAGGGATATCCCCGAATACGTCGAGTACGGGGCAGCGGACATGGGTATCACGGGAGTGGACTTCATTCATGAGTCAGGATGCGACATAGAAGTCTTGCTCGATATGGGAATGGGCAGGGCGGACCTCGTGGTCGCTGTTCCGGACGACTCGGACATAGAAAAGATAGAGGATCTCGAAGGTAAAAAAATAGCCACGGAATTCCCGGAGATCACAAAGAAGTTCTTTTCGTCAAAAGGCATCAACGTGCACGTCGTCGAAGTCTCAGGCGCCACGGAGATAACCCCGCACATAGGGGTCGCTGACGCGATCGTAGACCTCACTTCCAGCGGTACCACGCTGTCCATAAACCACCTTAAGATCATAGCTCACGTGCTCCGCACGACCCAAAAGCTTATAGCCAGCAAAGAAAGCATGGCGAAGGACGGCAGGAAGATATCGGAGATAACGAGGGCGCTGGAAAGCGTGATCGAGGCGAAGGGCAAGAGGTATCTCATGATGAACGTACCGGTATCGTCGCTCGATATGGTGAAGAAAAAGATACCGGGCATGTCAGGGCCGACAGTGATGAAGGTCGAGTCCACGTCACCGATGTGCGCAGTTCATGCGGTCGTGCCTGAAAAAGAGATATATAAACTCATCAACGAGCTAAAGGACGTAGGGGCAAGGGATATTCTCATTGTGCCCATTGAGCGTATCATGCGCTGACAGGATAAATATTAAGTCGTATCGAGTGTTAATGAGAACAATTTATCTTTAAAAAGTATTTAGCAGGGATCATAATGATTGACTGGAGGAAATGGAGACACATCACCAAACTTGACCCGGACAAGCCGATAACTCCAAAGGACGTCGCAGCGATAGTAGATTCTGGCACTGATGCCATCATGGTCTCGGGTACCCAGAACATCACGAAAGAGAACGTAGCGAACTTAGTGGGCATGCTGAAGGAATACAGCATCCCCAAAGTGCTTGAGCCGGCCAACATCGACGGTCTTAGGGATGACCTTGATTTCATTTTCGTGCCGTCGATCATTAATACGGATGTCTCATTCTGGATAATGGGCGCCCATAAGGAATGGGTGCAGCATTATAAAGTGGACTGGGATAGGATCATCCCTGAAGCATACATTGTATTAAATCCCCGCTCTGCGGTAGCGATAGTTACCAAGGCAAAGACCGATATACCTGTAAAAGAGGTCGCTGCATATGCGGAATGCGCGGACAGGTTCTTCCACTTCCCAGTGGTGTACATCGAGTATAGCGGTACTTACGGAGACCCTGCGGTCGTGAAGGCCGTCAAGGAAAAGCTGGATAAGTCCGTCCTGTACTATGGCGGCGGCATAAACTCCAGGGAGAAAGCCGAGGAAATGGCAAAATATGCCGATACCATAATAGTCGGTAACGCGGTCTACGAGAACGGCGGTATCGAAAAGCTTAAAGAAACAGTCGTAAGATAAGCCTATTTATGGCTTATCAAGCTATTTTTACCATTTTTATACAGCCTTAGCCTGTAAGCTATTCCCATGTAGTCTATCGTATGCTCTTTGAACCTTGAGGACCCGGCCAGCCTCGAAAGCTCCTTCTCGTTGTAGAAAGGTTCCGTAAAGGAGTGTAACCGTAAAAGCCAGCTTCTGAAAAACCCGTACTTGCGCTTTAGATTCACAAAACGCTCGGGATCGATCTTCCGGGGCATATCGTATATCCAGGCCTCTCCCCCGTGCCTGAGGACACGATATATCTCGTCGAGCGCTATGTCAGGCTGTTTCCAGTGATGAAAGGATAGCGTGCTGATGACAAGGTCGAACTCCCTGTCATCGAACGGCAGCGAGTTAGCATTTCCGACCTTAAAGACCACGTTGCCCAGCCCATCATCTCTGGCGGCATCAGACGCGATCTTTACCATATCTGCGGACAGGTCTATCCCGGTGACATGAACATAATTATTCCTGGACGCTATCATGATCGGCAGCCTTCCCGGTCCCGTGCCGATGTCAAGTATCCTTCCGGAGGACACTTTCTTCAATACCTGGGCGGAAACGCTCCTGTAAAAGTCGATAAATACGTGCGAGGAGCTTATGAACAGATAAACCCGTGAAAGCGGATATGGTATGCCTTCCGGATGAAACCTGGACAGAATACCTCCCGTGGACATAAGCTAACATCCTGTGATAATAATTTTGTATATCCGCATATGTATAATCATGCCCCGTGATTCTGAGGTTTATTCTGGTGTATATAACCAATTAATCGTGAAATAATGAATAACAATACTTTTATAAATCAAGCCATCATATATCCATATCTTGGGGGTATATAGCCATTTCAGCTATTGAAGTGAGTCGCGGTGTGTTCAGCATAAACTATCACATCGTGCTGATAACGAAGAACAGGAGACCTGTTTTTATAGGTCCGATAAAGGACTACATTGAGAGCACCATACGGGAGATATCAAAGTCAAGAGAGCTTCTGGCAAGCGATATTGACGTGTATCCCGATCATATAAGGCTTAATATAGCGGCAAGCCCGATGGAGTCGCCTTACAGCATCGTCAAAGCGCTCAAGAACCTGACATGGTCTTTTCTTGTGTTGAAATTCCCGGAGATCAAGGCTGCGCTGTCAGACGGGCTATGGTCATCGTCATACTATATCGTCACTGTCGAAGAGGTAGATAAAAGGACAATCGACGAATACGTGGCCGCACATAACGATTCTAACATGGTCAAGCTTGTAGCATGAGCCTCATATGAGGGCGCCCAGCAAAAATCCTAGCAGTGCCAGGATCATTGCCACCATCGTCACCTTTCTCATTTTTCCGACCGTCTTAATATCATGGCTCCCGAGCAGCTTTACGCATACCCATGTGAGCACGGCTAACGATGCTGCTGCAAATACTGCATATACCGGGTCAAGGTAATATGACGGGTCCAGGCTCTCGAAAAAGAACGGCAGCGGCGCCAGTACCATCCCCGCCGCGTAAAGTCCTACGGCCATGTATTTTGCCTTTTCCTCCCCATAGACACGCGCTATCGTCTTAACATCCCTCAGCGCATCGCCTTCTACGTCCATTATTCCTTTCATGATCTCCCTGCCGACGCCTATCAGGAACGCTATCGCGGAAAGCACATAAAGAACATATGAATTCTCAAAGAGGACGCTGGCGAACAGGAAAGGGGATGCCATGGTGAAGCTGATGTAAATATTGCCCCATATCCCGTACTCCTTAAGTTTTACGTTGTACAGTATGCTGAAGGCTATCAGGAGTATGAGCACTATGATGGCCCCGATGTTATTCATGAATGTGATCGATATTATGCTTAGTATGAAAGTGATGACAGTAAGCCAGAGGGCTTCGTTCTTCGTAATATCTCCCCTGACGATAGGACGATCAGTCCGGTTATTCTTTATATCGACCTCTACGTCATAATAATCATTCAGGGCGAATGCTCCCATCTCGGCGAATATCGCTGCAAGGCTTCCTGCTAGCGCCACCTGAAGGTCAGGCATGCCTCTGTAAGCGATCATTAAGCTGATGACAAGGCTAAAAGCATAGATTAGGCCGTGTTCCAGCCTGGTTAGCTCCCATATAGCCTTCATTTTTTTAAAGACCATAAAATGTTCTCCGTAGGACAGCAAATATAAAGCATAATCAGTATTATCCTATAAAACGATTTTCTATGGAAGGAGAAAAAGCGAGACTGTACGTGTACCATGCCAGGCAGGACGACCCGAAAAAGTGCACTGCCAGGCGTATGAAACAATTCGGCCTCGTCACGATGTATGAGTCCATAGAGAAGCTTCCTTTCGGCGCGATCCTGCTTGATCCGACGGCGGGCAAAGCCATATCGCCGGCAGACAGGCAATATGCCCAAAAGGGCATAGTGGTACTTGACTGCACATGGGAAGAGGTGGAAAGGGTGTTCCCCATGCTAAAGGTCAAGCATATGGAGAACCGTGCCCTGCCCTATATGCTCGCGGCGAACCCGATGAACTACGGGAGGCCTTTCATGTTCAATTCCGCTGAAGCGTTCGTTGCCGCCCTGTACATTCTTGGGTATAAGGAACAGGCATTTGAGGTCGCTTCCAGGTTCAAGTGGGGAGAGACGTTCTTCGCGCTGAACAGAGAGCCTCTGGAGGCATATGCCGCGGCTAAAGATTCTGCCGATATAATAGAGATACAAAAAGAGTTCATGCCGTGAACTGTGAGTCCCATTAATTCATAATTTTATTATATCCCCATTTTCACCGCAATGCGCACGAAGGCGAATAAGGACCACCAGTTTTCCACCAAGAAGGGCGCTATGGGCACAAGGGTTCACAAAGGACTTTTAAGAAGATTAACATATACTTAAAAAATTTGTGTACCTTACTTGCCTTTGTGCGCTTCGTGGTGAAAAATAGCGTCCTTAGTTGCCTTTGTGGTAGGCTTGATCACAGTAGAACAGAAACATAAATTGTGGAAATTACAGGACCTAGCAAAGAGTATTTAGGCGCCCTTCACAGCAGCCTGTTATCGAATTTTCCCGGACCTTCTATCGTGAGCACTACCAGAGGGCTATTCCCCACGTTCTTGATCCCGTGGGATCTTCCCGGAGGCGATACCATCATCATGCCTTCGTCTACCATCAGCGGCTCATTCTCGGCAGAGCGGTACTCGCCCATGCCGCCCATGACGATCATTATACACTCCGAGTCGGTATGCTTATGGAACGGCAGCGTCTGCCCCATCATGACAGTCCAGAGCCTTATGCGATGGTCTTTAGACTCATACACCGGCACCTCGTTCGGTGTCAGCTTCTTACCCTGCCGGTAGTCATCAAGATCAAAGACCCTTTTCGCCTCTTCCTTTAATATGTCCGATTCCTGCATCACGATGCCTCATAACTCAATATCATCTATGTGCTGATAATTGAAAGCCGGGTAGATGGCGATTAAAACTTTCAATGACCTAGGGAAAACATGATTTAGTATAGCCGCATCAAATCCCTTTATATGAAAATAGCCGAACTTGACATGCCCGATGCCTTAAAGGACTTTTATATTGGCTCAGGGATAACCGAACTATATGAGCCTCAGGCAGAGGCCGTGAAGAAGGGCTTAATCGAGGGAAAAAACCTTCTGGCGGCGATACCTACGGCGAGCGGTAAGACCCTGCTGGCAGAGATGGCGATGATAAGGTCGGTCGCGCGCGGAGGCAAGGCGATATACATCGTCCCTCTTAAAGCCCTGGCATCCGAGAAGTATGACAGGTTCGTCGAATTCTCAAACCTTAACATAAAAGAGGGCGGGGTCAGGGTCGGTATCGCGACAGGGGATTATGACTCAAAGGACGAGTGGCTGGGAGAAAAGGACATAATAGTTGCCACTTCGGAAAAGACAGACTCATTATTACGGAACGGGGCCACATGGCTCTCGAACCTTTCCGTGGTCGTGGCCGATGAGGTGCATCTCATAGATTCGGCCAACAGGGGCCCCACTCTAGAGGTCACCATAGCGAAGCTGATGAAGCTTAACCCGGACATACAGGTGCTGGCGCTTTCTGCGACCATCGGCAACGCGAAGTCCCTGGCAAAATGGATGAAAGCAGAGCTTGTCCTCAGCGAATGGAGGCCGACGAAGCTGAAAGAGGGAGTGTTCTTCGGCAGGGCTATCAAGTTCACGAATGATAAAAGAGTGTTAAACTCCGCCGGACCCGACGAAGTGCTTTCCCTTGTGACGGACACTCTGGAGGAAGGGGGTCAGTGCCTCGTGTTCGCGAATACGCGTAAAAGCAGCGAGAGCATAGCACAGAAGCTCGCGAGGTCTCTCTCGAAGAAATTAACTGATGAGCAAAAGGCTGATTTTCTAAAGATAAGGCAGCAGGTCATGAGCCATGCGGAGACCGACATATGCGAAAAGCTGGCGAACTGCGTCGCATGCGGCGTGGCCTTCCATCATGCAGGCCTGAAGAGCGAGCACAGGCGGATTGTGGAGGACTCGTTCAAGAAGAACATAATTAAGGTAATAGCGTGTACGCCGACACTTGCTGCAGGGCTTAACCTGCCCGCCAGAAGGGTCATAATAAGGGATTATAAGCGCTTTGATGTTAACTACGGGAGCGTGCCGATACCGGTGCTTGAGTATAAACAGATGGCGGGCCGTGCGGGCAGGCCAAGGCTTGACCCGTATGGTGAAGCGGTCCTTATAGCTAAGAACTATGACGAGTTCGAAGAGCTTATGGAGAACTATGTTCTTGCCGGGCCGGAGCAGATCACTTCCCGTCTCGGGACCGAGCCAGCGATGAGAGCCCATGTGCTGTCGGCGGTGGCCACTGACTTCTGCAGGAGCAGGGATGATATAAAAGAGTTCATGGATACCACTTTCTTCGCATACCAGAGAGGTGACCTGTCCTCTGTCCTGGATAATGTCCTTGACTTTTTAAAGGTCGAGAACATGATCGTGGAGAGCAAAGGGGGGAGCTTAAAGGCCACTGAACTGGGCAAGCTCACATCCAGGCTTTATATCGACCCGCTGTCATCGTCCATTATAGTTAAAGGGCTTGAGTCGGCGAAGAAGAAAAAGGATGATAACACCGAATTCGGGATGTTACACCTGATATGCTCGACGCCGGACATAAAGCAGCTTTACCTGAAAAGGAACGACTACTCGTGGATAGCAAAATATACGGACCAGCATATTAGCGATTTTCTGATCGATATCCCCGATAGCTATGCGGACGAGATAGATTTCGAGCAATTCCTGTCAAGCGTCAAGACCGCTGCGCTCGCCGAGATGTGGATAAACGAAAAGAGCGAGGAGGAGATAACCTCGTTCTACGGCATCGGGCCCGGCGACATAAGGAATCTCATGGACACGTGCGTGTGGCTCATGCATGCGACGGCCGAGATATCTGGCATGACAGGAGCCCCCGTCACGAGGCTTTCAAGAGAGCTAGGAATCAGGCTGGAGAACGGTGCCAGCCGCGAGCTGTTAGACCTGATAGAGCTTTCAGGAGTGGGAAGGGTAAGGGCCAGAAGCCTGTACGATGCAGGGTATACCAGCCGCGAAAAGCTAAAGGGTGCCGACCTGAAGAGCCTTGCCGCGATACCCGCGATAGGAGAAAAGCTCGCTGCCGGCATATTGGGCCAGCTTGGAAGAAAGGTCGACCATGTGGCGCCTGAAGAGCCGGAGCAAACCAGGACCGGACAGAGCACCCTTTTCAGCTTCGATGAATAATTTTATCTTTTTTGACCACGATTATGGTTTGATGACGGACGTCCTTATCACCGGCGGAAAAGCTAACATATCCGACGTGAGATCATTTTTAAAGTCTCTGGCTGAGATCGGCAAAAAATATGGCATTATCGTGCAGGCTGTAAACGCAGATAGAGTGGCAGGCCGCCCCCATATGGAGTTCTCTGTGATAAAAGCCGTGGAGTCCTTTAAGAATAACAGGAATCTCGCGAGAGATATGGGTATGGAGGTAATGCTATACCTCAGGGGAAGAAGGCAGATAGAGAAAGCTCTCGAGATGGGCGTTAAAGAGGGCGGGAACAATATCGCCATAGCCATTATAGGCGAAGGCGCGGAAAAAGCCCTTCAGGAAGTGCAGGCCAGGCTTGACGTCGTGGATGAAAGCGTCGTGGACTACACTCATGACAAAGATGAGACTCTGATGAAATTGTTTGAGATAACGCCTGCCGAACTGGAGATCGTCGGTAAGGAAAGGATACCGGAACTCGTAAAAGAAAGGTCGGCGCTGCTCGAGTTCGAAAAGTAAAAAGGCTGGTGTTTTATCGATTTTCACCACAAAGGCAACGAAGTGCACTAAACTGTTAACCACGAAGCGCACAAAGGCGAACAAGGAACACGGCATCCAACCACAAAGCGCACAAAGGCGAACAAGGAACACAAAGTACCTCTTTTAGAAGATGATCATTTTTTAAAAAAAAATTGTGCACCTTCGTCGCCTTCGTGCGCTTCGTGGTTAACAGTTTAGTGCACCTTCGTCGCCTTCGTGCGCTTCGTGGTTAACAGTATAGTGCACCTTCGTCGCCTTCGTGCGCTTCGTGGTTAACAGTATAGTGCACCTTCGTCGCCTTCGTGCGCTTCGTGGTTAACAGTTTAGTGCACCTTCGTCGCCTTCGTGCGCTTCGTGGTTAACAGTTTAGTGCACCTTCGTCGCCTTCGTGCGCTAGTGGATAAAAATGTGTTAAGATCAACCAGGAGTCTTTTCATTTAAAATTTTATAGTCTGATCATTCATCTGCCTTAACGATTATTCTCTCCGGGCAGGAAAAGACTTTCACTTTCTCTTTATCTGCAAAGCATGCCAGGGTCAGGTTCGCCCTGAGCGCGCAGTCAATGCCCGAGCTAATAGGCGCGGCTTTTGATACGACTAGAGGGATCCCTACGCGGATAGCTTTCATGACCATGCCTGCGGGCTGTCTCCCCGATGACAGCAGGAACATTTTACTAAGATCGTCACCTGCGAGGCTTGCAGCCCCGACTACCTTATCTATGGCGTTGTGCCTGCCGACGTCCAGTGCCCTGTATTTTAGGTTACCGTCTGCATCTATGAGGCATGCGGTGTGGGCGCCGCGGGTGATGTCGTGTGTCTCGGAGTACAGGAACTTGAGGCTGTTCAGTATGGTGTTTATTGAGAACCTTTGACCGGGAGGTATTCTGATACCGTCGTCCCGGTTTCCCCTTACGACCCCTATTCCGGCAGAGCGTATCTCGAACATGATGTCCGTTCGTTCAAAGGACTTCACTCTGACGTCTACGCAGCCGTTTTCTTCTTTTACGGAGAGTATATCGTTCATGGACTCTACGACGCCTTCCGTCAGCAGGTATCCTACTGCAAGTTCTTTATGATCTTCCGGGGTGGTAACGATCGAGGATAGTTTCATGCCGTTAATAAGAAGCTCGATCGACTGTTCGACGATCACCGGGTCGGATGTCTCGGTCCTGCCTTCCCGGGTGATCTTGATGGAAGAATATTCTTTGACGGTATCCATGGACATCACACAAAAATATAAGGCTATAATGTGCATATGAATGCTTAATGGCTAATAAATCATTCCTCACTAAAAGACAAATAATGGTGCTCAGGTTAAGGCAGGCCGGGCTTACCCAGGAAGACATTGCGAGGCGAATGAAGACGACTCGTGCCAATATTAGCCTTATAGAGAAACGTGCCCGCGAGAATATCGAGCGCTCCAAAGAGACGCTAAAGGAGTGGAACAGTATCATCTCGCCGGTCAAGATCGCCATAAAGAAAGGCACTGACGTCATGAACGTGCCTGAGATTGTGTTCTCTGAAGCAGATAAGTCTAATATTCATGTCAGGACAGATTCGCTCGACCTTATAACCAGGATAAAGAAAGAAAAAGGAACGATCATATCAAACCGTATACTTCTGGATGATATCGAAGTCGATATAAACGTCACCGGAGAGGTGACCATAGTATAATGGAGATATTCGCCCTTGACGTCGGCTCGGGCACACAGGACGTTCTTGTGATCGATGATAAGTTAAAGGATTTTAAGGCCAAGGTGGTCATGCCGGCTCCCACCAGGCTTTTTGCTTCCGGGATAAGGAAGGCCGGCAAAGATATCTTTTGTGACGGGTATACTATGGGAGGCGGTGCCATATCGATGGCGCTGGTCAACCATGCTAAAAAATTCAGAGTGGTGATGACAGAGGATGCTGCGCGCACGGTGAGGGATGACCTCGAGCAGGTCAAAGAGCGCGGCATTGAGATCGGCGCCGAAGCCGATATGAGGGAAGACTACTCGAAGTTCACGCTCCGCGATGTGGATATGGATTCGTTCAGGTCTTCATTTAAGGCCATGAACTATGAGCTTCCCGGCCCCCGGGATCTTGTTGTTGCGGTAGCTGTGCAGGACCATGGCTCCGCGCCAAAAGGAATGAGCGACAGGGAGTTCCGGTTCGAACAGATAGCAGGCATAATAAAAAAAGGAGCCACTTTCAGGGATTTTATCATCACCAGAGAAACTCCGGTATTTACGAGAGCCAGCGCTGTCATAAGGTCCCTGCATGACCAGGGATACCATAACGTCCTTGTCATGGACACGAAGATAGCCGGGATATTCGGCGGAATGTACGGGGCGAAGCTGCCAGCCATTGTGATGGATGTCGGGAACGGCCACACCACTGCCGCATCGATAACTGAGGACGGCTCTATCGTCGGGATTTTCGAGCATCACACGTTCTCTTTAACGCCGAATAAAATGAAAGACTATATTGAGAGGCTTGCGAACGCAACTCTGACCAACGAAGAGATATTCAACGACGGCGGGCATGGAGCATATGTCCGGGAGCCAATAAGCCCGGAATCCATAATAGTGACCGGGCCCAGAAGGATGCAGGCAGAGGAGACCGGCCTTAATATTAGATATGCGACGCCCCTTGAAGATGTTTACATGGTCGGCCCGGTGGGAATGGTCCGTGCTTATCAGGATATGAAGGGTATATAGGAGTCAGTCCCGTTTATTCATGGTTTTAATATATCTTCTCTTTCACCACAAAGGCAACTAAGTACACGGTTTTTTCACCATGAAGGGCGCTAAGGGCTCGAGGGTACACTAGCTTCCACCACAAAGCGCACAAAGGCAAACAAGGGTACACAAAGGACTTTTTTAGAAAGTAACATATACTTATAAAATTGTGGACCCTCGAGCCCTTAGCGCCCTTCGTGGTGAAAAATAGTGGTCCCTGGAGCCCATAGAGCGCTTCGTGGTGAAAAATAGTGTACCTTAGTTGCCTTTGTGATGAGCTTGATTAAAGATGAACCAGTATGCACAGTAATAAATTACAGGACAGAACACCTAGGTCAATATAAGTACAACTAGCATGACCACGAGTAAAATAATGAACGCCTTCCTTTGATTCTCGGTCAATAACCTTCCTTTTAAAAAAGACGAGCTTAGAACGAGGAGCAGTAGGAGGCCGATGATCTCGACAATGGTTCGTCCTGTGATAGCCATGTTTATCGGAAATCGTTTAGTCCGAATGATAAATAGCTTTTCTCATAGGTCATTATAAATAAAGTAAAAAAGTCGCAGGCTTATTTTTGTGCTTGCGGCATTATAGCCGGAGCCTGTTTCTGCTTAGTCTTTACGCCGATCTCATCGTCAAGCCCGAACGTGAGCAGGAAAGATAGGATGGTGAACAGTATGCAGAACAGGAACGCCGCCTGTAAGCCCCATACATCCCCCAGGAATCCCACAAGCACAGGCCCTCCGCCGTCGCCTACCTCCTTGAACGTCCCTGAAAGCCCCATGACCGTGCCCATGATCGCTGCAGGTGCGGCGTATGCGAGATAGGAGTTCGATACTACCCATAGGGCTGCTATGCCTGTGCCCGAAAGTATCACGGCTGCGAACCATACCGGAGCCGAAGGTATCAGAGTGATCATCAGCAATGCGGACGTTAAGAGAATGGACCCGATGAACAGCGGAAGCCTCGAGCCGTATGTGTCGGCGAACTTTCCGCAGTAGTATTGAGCGAGGACGTATACCACGGCCTGGACGCCTAGTATCAGGCCGGTCGTGCCCGTGTCGATGCCCTTCGATGAGCCGTACACGGGAAGGAAGGATATTATAGAATAAAAAACCAGCATTCCGCTCATGCCTATAAAATAGCAGCTAAGATAGTCAAACCGTGAGCCTTCCCTTAGCATCATCCCCGCCGACCTCTTCTTTTGGACCGCGGGATCGTATCCTTCTTTTACGAACATTATGGCCAGAATGAGAGCAACGGCGCCCACGATCGCACAAAGGATGAACATTTCATTGAATCCCATATACTGGATGATCAAACCGCCGGCGATCGGGCCGAGAGCGTATCCAGCGCCTTTAATGGAATTATAAGTGCCCATGGCCTCTCCTTTGCGGTCGGCAAAAAGATCTGCGACCAATGCCACCGAGGTGGTGGAGAACGCGCCGATGGCTATTCCCTGCACGAAGCGTATGGTGAATAGGACTGCAGGGTCCTGGAATACCGGGTATAGCAGGGATACGATGACGAGCATCACAAACCCGCCTATCATGAACTTCAGCCTGCCATGCCGGTCAGCGAGTATGCCGAAAGGAGTCTTGAACAGAACCTCGGCAATGGCCAGAGACCCTATTACCAGCCCTATCTGGAAGTTAGTCGAGCCGAATGCGCTCATGTATGTGCCGAGATTGGAAGCGATAAGATGTCCGGAGAATGAAGCCGCAAACCCTGCGAAGGACAGCGCCAGCAGCGCCATCATTCTGCCGTGTTTATTTTTATCGATAAGCGCCATAGTATCACGATCTGAATGCAATTGCACCCACATTTAAAACCGGGTAATAAAACCCTTAACCCCATAGTACAAATAGTTCTATATGGAGTATCACTGTTAGTATTACAATACTAAATATATTTCGGGTTTATGGCATATGACAAAGCCACATATAATCTAAAAACGCGGCAAGAATATTATGAAAACATGAATAATATCCGTGACAGGATGTTTGATAATACTAAAGAGGATGATCATTTAAAAATATTAGGATACGGTCTATGCGGCAACGCCGCGGGATAGTTTTAGCGTATCGTCAAGGATTATCTGTTTAAGGTTCACGAGAATGAGCAGCCTGCCGGATAGTTTTCCCACACCCTGTATGTATTCCGAGCTTATGGAAGATGAAAGCGCTTCGGGAAGCGGCTCGATATCTTTTGAGGACATATATTTCACCTCGGCCACAGAATCCACTATGACCCCGACAGTATTCTTCTGGACTTCCATTATCATGATCCTGGCGTTTGAGTCGGCATTTTTTCCCCCAAGCCCGAGCCTGGAGCGCAGATTGACCACGGTGGTGACCTGGCCGCGAAGGTTTATGACACCGTCCACGAAAGGCGGTGATCCGGGGATGCGGGTGATGTCGCCGACGCGGATTATTTCTTTTACCTGAGATATATCAACGCCGAACTCTTCGCTCCCGAGCTTAAAAACGACGAGCTGTATCTCATTATCTAAAACGTTATCATCCACCATGTTATGCACCTGAATTAAAACAAATAATACTCTGATTTTATTCTGGAAGCCTAAGTGATAAATAAGTATTGTAACAAAAAAATAATTAGAAATTTTAAAGTGTTCCCCGGTTATTTTTGGCTTTAAGCCCCATGGCTTTCAGGCATAAAAAAATCCTTCACACGACGGGATATTCGACGATGACCAGGTAAATAAAAAAGTTAGGGATAAACAGCGCTATAGATGAATAAAAATATCAAGCCTGCGGCTTATATCCGAGTTCTGCTATCCTCTTTTTAAATTCCGCGGACCTTAATATATCCATAAATGCGATGACTGCAGGCTTGTTCATACTTGAGGCCTTCACTACGAAGTCGTATTCCTCGTCCCTTAAGGGTATGAAATCCAGGCCGTTCTGTTCAGCCACTGTCTTGATCCCGAGCCCTGCGTCCGCCTTTCCCATCAGTATGGCCGAAGCGACCGCATTATGCGTCTTTGCCTCGACGTCATATCCGGGTATTGACTCTGTCAGGACCTGTAGAGTCGTGCCGCGGCCTTCGGCGATCTTTTTAAGCTCCATGTCAAGAAGTGTCCGCGTACCTGAGCCTTTGGTCCGGTTAATGAACTGCTTTCCGGGGAGGTCTTCCAGGCCCTTTATACCCGACGGGTTACCCTTCGGTAATATGAGCCCCTGTTCGCGCACATATCCTTTTATTAACACCGCATCCTCCACGTTAAGCGACCGAAGGAAAGGCTCATTGTAAACGCCCGACTCGTCCAGCAGATGTACGCCTGCGGCATCTGCTATGCCTTTTCTTATAGCCCGGAAGCCGCCCATCGAGCCGACGTTTATTGAGCGCACGGTATAGCCCTTCTCTGACATCATCTCCGTGATGATGTCGATGCCCAGACAGTGGCTGCCGATCATCAGCAGGTCCGGGAAAGTGATCTCCTCTGAGAAGAGTTTTACGGATACTTTATCGCCTTCATCTATGACGTGAGTGTCCTCGCTGATCTCTATATATCCGTCAGCGTCAAGCAGCGATGATACGGCGCCGGAGCCTTTTTCTATGGGATAAGCCGACAGCGCGTCTTTTTCATTTATCAGCCCTACGGGCAATAGCACTTCCCTGCCGCCCTCGGAGCGTACCCTGACGGCCATCCTTGCGGTGACCTCGCGCCTCGCCTTTTCAGGATAGCCGCTCATGTGCCTTATCATGGGGGCGACGACCTCGTTAAATATGGTTATGGCGGATGAAGGATATCCCGGAAGGCCTATGAAAGGCCTGTCGTTAGCCTCGCCGATGATAGTGGGCTTACCGGGCTTTATCTTGATACCGTGGACCAGGACCTTGCCAAAGCTTCCCACGGTGCTGAACATCATGTCCGAGGCGCCTGCCGACGTGCTTCCCGACGTCACCACTATGTCGTACTTTTTAGTCGCCTCGACCACTGCCTTTTGAAAATCTTCATAGACGTCACGTATGATGCCCAGATATACGGGCTCCCCGCCGTTCTCGATCACTCCTGCACCGACAGCATAAGCGTTCACGTCATATATCTGGCCGGGCTCCAGTATCGTTCCCGGCATCATCAGCTCGTTGCCGGTAGATATTATGCCGACTCTCGGCTTTTTATATACAGCGACGCGGTCCAGCCCGACAGCAGCGAGCACGCTGATCTCCCTTGATGTAAGACGGGTACCTGCCCTGAGCGCCAGCTCTCCCATCATGATATCTGCTCCCGTATGCATGACGTTCTCCCCGGGGGATACAGGTTTCCTGACGTTCACATCCTCGCCCGAAGTATCCGTGTTCTCGACCATGACAACGGCGTTGGCGCCGCGGGGCATTACTGCACCGGTGGCTATCTCCACGGCAGTGGATGGCTCTACGGAAATATCGGGCTTATCACCAGCATGGATAATGCCCTTAATCCGGAGCGGACGAGGTGACTCTTCGTCCGCTCCCCATGTATCCTTTGCCTTTACGGCAAACCCATCCATAGAGGCCCGGTCAAATCCGGGAACGTCCACCCTCGAGTATACGTTCCTTGCAAGGACTCTATTGTAACATTCGTTAAGGGGCACTTCCTCGATGTCCCTTTTATAGAACGGGATCAGCGCTTTTTTTGCGTCTTCTAGCGATACAAGGGTCCTGAACTCTTTTCTTTCACTCAAGATAAGTCACCTCTACCTGATCCCCGGCTTCGTAGCCTTCGACGTCTTCAGGGATTATCACATACCCGTCAGCCTGTGAGACAGAGCTAAGAATACCGGCGCCCTTTGTCCTCAGCGGCGTAGCCTTTCCGTCTTCGAGTATCACGCGCGTGTACGACCTGAAGCCAGCCTCAGAAAATATTTTCCTGGTCAGGACCGCCTTCTCTGTCCGGTATTTAGACTGCGGCATATGGCCCAGTTTTTTCACGGCAGGGTCCGCAAATACCATAGAGTCTATGGCACATGCGGCCGGATATCCGGGAAGGCAGACTATGGGCGTTCTCTTGCCCCCGTGCTCCACATAGCCAAGAGCAACAGGCTTGCCGGGCTTTATCGCTACACCGTGTACCAGCACTTTTCCCATGGATGAGACCACGTCGGCAATAAGGTCTCTCTTTCCGACCGAGCTGCCGCCAGTGGTCACTATCAGGTCGTAGCCGATGCCCTCGATGAGCGCTTCCGTCAGCAACTCTTTTTTATCGGAGACGATGTCATGAATAGTGGGCTCGCCGCCATACCTTTTAACATAAAGATAGTTCATCACGCCGTTGCTCTCGTTCATCTGTCCGGGACCAGGTGTGATGCCCCTTTTAACGATCTCCTCTCCCGTAGGGATTATCATTACGCGGGGCTTCGCGTAAACTTCGACCTCTGTGAAGCCCATCGACGCCAGAAGCCCTGCGTCAGAAGGCTTAAGCTGTCTGCCTTTGCAAAAGACGACATCGCCTTTTTTTACGTCTTCTCCTTTAAAGCCGATGTTTTGTCCGGGGGAGACCTGGCCCAGAACTTCTATCTCCGGTCCGGCAGGCTCTGTATTCTCGATCATGACAACCGCATCGGCGCCTTCCGGGATAGGGCTTCCCGTATGTACCTGCCTGCATTCTCCCTCGATCATCCTGTCTTTTTCTGTCAATTTCAAAAATACGCCTGCATCCTTACTGCTGCCAAAGGTATCCGAGGCCTTTACTGCGAACCCGTCCATTGCGCTCCGGTCGTAGTGAGGTACGTCTCTGGGGGATACGACATCCTTTGACAGTACCCTGTAGTCGGCATGCTCGAGTTTCACGGTCTCCACTTTGCCGGAGGGTTCGAATGAATTTAAAAATATATCCAGCGCGCTTTCTATACCAGTCTTTTTTATGAAACCCGATTCCAGAGGCATAAAAGAAGTAATTGAGGTCTATATCCATAAAGCTTCTGTTTCTGTATCGTGCCGGAAATCCTGATGATGCCGGCTTCCGGCAGGTATAAAGGACAAATCATTTTATTTATGAAAATTAACATACTATATCTATAGTAATTGATCGGTGATCATATGAAAATAGAGTTAGTAGCAGACGGTAAAAAGATCCCAATGAACAAGTTCGTCCAGAAGATAATAGCGGCCACGATCAAAGGTATGGTAGAAACTCTGGACGATGTGGAAGAATGGAAGACGCTTGAGATAAAGATCGAGCAGGAAGATTGAAAACTTTACTTTTTACATCCGATACGGAGATCCAGGGCAGGCCGTGAATAAATCTGGAAATCATCATTTTCTTATACAATATAATTAAGATTGATGACTGCCCGTCCCGTATACTTTATTATTATAGCCCTATTGCTATTGCAGGCGGCGTCCGCAGTCACTTCCCGGGCACCATGTATCAGCATCTTTTCATACGATAGCCCCCCTGTGGAGTTCAACCTTTCATCATATACGGGCCTTGAAAAATACACATGGACATCATATGGAACGGAAGGCGTCCCGATAGAGAGGCTATTTTGGAGAGCGGGAAAATACCCGGTCAAAAGCATTACTGCCGGTTATAAAAAGATAGACTGGACAGAGGCCGCGTATCATTCTTTATGGTACGTGCCGGTACTGGTGACAGACAATCTGGACTTGAAAGCATGGGGATATGATCTGCCTGCGGGCCCGGTTTTCGTCGAGACCGGTTACAGGCCGGTGTATACGATAATGGATATTGCGCCCACGGCATGTGAAGCCCTGGGAATGCCCTGCGAAAACTTTGACGGAAAAAGCCTCGCCAGCTTAAATGCTTCTCAGGTCGTCGTTTTTTATATTGATTCGCTGGGACTGTACCGATACATGTGGGCGGACGAAAACAAAGCCGTATATAATATATCGTCACTTGGCAAGCCTATCGCGGCCTCAAGCGTATACCCGTCGATATCGGTCGTGAACTCAGCAGCCATGGTCACGGGAGTATCGCCGGAAAAGAACGGTGTCGACATGTGGGAGAACAGGACGATACTGGTGAAGACGGACTTTGACTATGCCGGAGAGTCAGGCATAAAAGCGCTATGGATCGACGGCGTGAAGCCTCCGATAAGCATGAAAGAAGGGATAATCAGGGTACCCGACGGTGATGGTGACGGTAATGCCGACGATGAGATCATGGAAAGGGCCATTCAGGAATATAAAAACGATACAAGGCTCCTGTACGTCCATTTAAAAAATACTGACAGGACGATGCATCTTACAGGCCCGTACTCTGAAAGATCCTTGATGGCGATACAGCATGCCGACATGCTGGTCGGGAAATTCTTTGAGGAAATAAGGCCCGGTACGCTCGTCATATTACTGTCCGACCATGGAGGGCATGAAATCATTGGAGGAATGGGAGACCACGGGACCCTGCTTCCCCAGGATATGCTCATTCCTGTTTTCATAAAATTTTATTAACCTGCTTAAAAAATTAAAATGTAACTAAATATGATTACGAAAAGTATATTAAGCAAGCATTTGTACTTTCTATAGCAGGCTCCATATCCGATACATAAAAAGATCATTATTAACAATTCACACCTAAAACCGCAAACGCGCCCGGGCGCATATAAAAAACTATATGTTGCCCGGCGATTATTTATTATGTAAAAATTTTACCTGGAATTTGAAAATAATCAGGGGTTATTGAATTGGGTTACATTATCGAAGGGATATTACGGGCTGTTGAACTTATCGCAAGCTTAAACCCCGAGGTCATAGACATCACTATTTTATCCCTCGAGGTTTCCGGAGTTGCGGTTTTACTTGCGGCCCTTGTCGGGATTCCCCTGGGAACATGGATAACCCTCAATGAGTTTCCGATGAAAAATGCCCTGAAGAACGTAATATTCACCTTAATGGGACTTCCGCCTGTCGTAGCAGGATTGGTCGTATACCTGTTGATATCCAGAGCGGGGCCGCTTGGAACGTTCGGCGTCCTGTTCACGCCCACCGCAATGGTGATCGCCCAGTTCGTTCTTGTCACGCCCATTATCACCGGGCTCACGATAACGGCCACAAAAGCAGTAGATAAGACTATCATTGATACGGTGATCTCACTGGGAGCAAATAAGGTGAACACGGCCATCATAGTGTTGAACGAGGCCCGCCAGGCGATCATCGTCGCGATACTTGCAGGGTTCGGAAGGGCCATAGCCGAAGTCGGTGCCGTGATGATAGTCGGAGGAGATATCCGCTGGAGTACCAGGGTCTTGACCACGTCGATAGTGCTCGAGACCAGAAAAGGAGACTATGGTATGGCAATAGCCCTCGGGATCATACTACTTTCAGTGTCGTTCATCATTAACATGATCATGAACATGAAAAAAGGAGGCTCTTCGCGTTGAGCAGCGTCACTGTCGAGAACCTGACGAGAATAGCCGGTGACAGGGCTATTCTAAATAATGTTAATTTAAAGATAGACAGCGGAGATATCATGGCCGTCATAGGGCCAAGCGGCGCCGGTAAGACGACGCTATTAAGGCTTATCAACATGCTCGACATACCCGACAGAGGAAAAGTTTACATCGACGGCAAGGATGTGTGGTCCGGCCACATAATGGAGACTCGAATGTCAATGTCAATGGTCTTCCAGAAGCCAATAGTGTTCTCGATGAACGTCTACGATAATATTGCGTACGGGCTTAAATTAAGGCATGAGAGTAAGTCTAAAATAGAAAAAAGAATAAAAGACGTTATGGAGTTGCTTGACCTTTCCGGTAAGGAGCGCCAGTATGCAAAAGATCTATCGGGAGGCGAAGCCCAGCGCGTGGCGTTCGCAAGGGCATACGTCCTGAAGCCCAGGATATTATTGCTGGACGAGCCTACCGCGAGCCTTGACCCGTTAAACGTGGCCATTATCGAGAAAGCCGTCAATGACGTCAATGAAAAGTTCGGTACGACGGTCATCATTGTGACGCATAACCTGCATCAGGCGAAAAGATTGGCAAATAAAGCCACGTTCCTGTATGAAGGAAATCTCGTAGAGACGGGCAGCATAGAAGATATTTTTAATAATCCCCGCGACAAAAGGACAAAAGCGTTCGTGACGGGCGACATGGTCTTCTAATCCGGTAAAAATAAACTTACTATTCTACCATAATTCTTGAAGGCGGCATAAAACGGGTTCCTCCGCCTATCATCAAGCTCTGCCATATGATCATCACAAAATTCGTATGGGGGCGAGCCTTTTCCTGCCAGCCACGAGGGTTTCTGTACTAGAACAGAGGTCATCACGCATGAAGGATCATTATCATGGTCCAGCCCCAGCAAATGGCCCGTCTCGTGGATCAACACAGACCTTTCGATACTGTCTATGGCGATGTTGTTCTTGAAAATGACGAATGAGTTCGCCCTATAGGATACGCCGGCGACCGCATTATCCTTTTTGATCTGCGCGTCAGGGGCGGTAGAATTGACGTATAGTACGTATATAGGAATATCGCCAGATATCCATCCCATATGATAATGGCCGCTGTCCTTAAGGACTGATTCTCCGAAGTCAAAGATGTTATCCTCGTCGATCTTTTTTGGCACTATCACCGGGTCAATATCCTGGAACTGTTCCACTATGACCTGTTTTCCCGTATATTGCTGCAGCATGTACCGCAGGCTTTCAAGCGCCTCGCCCGACGGCTTCGCATCGGGGGAATAATGCACTTCGACCACGATCCTCCCATAGGGAGAATGTTCGTAAAGGTACAGAGGCGCGTAGTTCCCCACGCTCTTTACGACCTCTTCGTGGACGTATAGCGGGAGCAGAAACGATATGGAGATGACGGCTGACAGGATTATTATGAGAATGATATGACCTATGGATATATGCCCGGACCTTTCAGCCATGTTCCAGCGGTATATTGGTACTTGAATATAATAGTTGGCTTTTTACGCCGGCGTGTGAAATCCTGTCGATGTCAATCTAAAACTCTTAAACCCCATAAATTTTTACGGGAACGTCGGCAGGATTACATATATGTAATTATAAAATAGCAGTTAATAAAATAGTAGGAAAGGTATATAGATTCTACAGGTAAGTTAATAATTGGACCTTTTCCGGTTTATATAAATTTTAATGCTGATAGATATGCAAGAGTTCGTAGACAGACCTATGGGTGTCGATCACCAGAGCAGTGATGACAGGTCAAAAGAGGCCGAGGACCTTTTTGACGCGGAGTTCAAAAGAACTGTCGCAGAGAACGGGTTTTTAGATGCGGTATGCAATGGCTTACTTGTGATCGGTAAAGACTTTATCATCACTTCCCAGAACTATGTCGCCAGGGCGAAAATGGGTGACCTCACGGGAAAATGCTGCTATGAGGCGCTGGAAAGGTCTTCTTCGCCGTGTGATTTTTGCCCGATGGTATGTCCGCCTCAGGGAGATTTCGAGGTGTCCATGAGGAACACGCTTCCCTGTGCTGATCGCTGGTATAAGGTCATGGTCCATCCGATCATGGACGATGACAACAACATTATCGGGGTCACTGAAATATACCCCGATATGATCGACCGTCAGACGGTCATGCAGGACCTTTGCGGTTTTGAGGAGGAACTGCAACTTTTAAATTCGGCCGTTGACGATATTTGTAATATCACAAAGCCGAACGATGTCGTTACAGGCCCTTTTGATAGTTTTTCTCAGCCTTAAGAGTGAACACGGCATCTATGCCGTGCTGCTCATCTGTTCGAGTCTGCCTGTGAGTAACGTAATAAGTTCCCTGTGGACCGGCTTCTGGCTTTCTGAGACTTCTACTATCTTCAGGATGTATAGTGAGATCTTTATGCCTTTAGTGGTGAGTTCGTAGCCATCCTCTTCGTTTGCGCATCTTGAGACAATGCCAGAATTGATAAGAGTCTTAAGCACCCTGTTCAGGATGCCCGGGTTGAGCTTTGTCTCGAACATTATTTCAGTGAAGCGTTTCGGCCCTTTTCCAAGAGATGTAAGGACTTCCATTGTCCCTGCATATGATATTGTCTTTAAGATCTCCATGAGCATACCAGCATGATTTTTTAACGCAACCGCAGGAACCCGGTTGTTAGAAGCAAAATTTGGGGGGTATATAGCTTGCAACTTTAGTGCCAGGTTCCTACTGCGCTAGAATATTTTAATTGCAACCATGTATATAAACCAATACAACATGTCTGTATGTACAAATTATACAATTTCAGCCTTAAATCAACCATAATCAAAAAAATTGGCATCAATTTCGCAATACGTCAATAAAACTTCCTAAATGATAATTAGGAAAATATAACGGATTATAATGGGAAATGTTATATACTCAAAACCATATTACCAAATGTGATTCACATGAGGGATCGTTTTTTATAAGATCGAACTAGAGAACATACCACATAAGAACATACAGATTTTTGACACGACTCTCCGCGACGGAGAGCAGACGCCCGGTGTGTCTTTCACACCTGAAATGAAAATAGACATCGCCCGACAGCTTGACAGGCTTGGCGTGGATGTCATCGAAGCGGGTTTTCCCATATCTTCTGCAGGCGATAAAGCCTCTGTAAAGGATATCGCATCACTTGGCCTGGACTGTACCGTTTGCGGCCTCGCGCGCGTCATAAAAGCAGACATTGACGCTTGCATCGACTCCGATGTTAAAATGGTGCATACTTTTGTATCCACATCCGACATCCAGCGTGAGCACACTATCAAAAAAACCCGCGAAGAGGTCGTAGAAATGGCGATAAACGCCGTAGAGTACATTAAGGGGCATGGCCTCGAATGCATGTTCTCGGCGATGGACGCCACCAGAACGGATACGGACTATCTCATAAGTATCGCCAGAGCCGTCGAGGACGCGGGAGCCGACATCATAAACATTCCAGATACCGTCGGCGTTTCTTCGCCCCCGACCATGAGGATGCTCGTATCGGACGTGTACAGGTCGGTCCGGATACCTATAGCCGTACACTGCCACAACGATTTCGGACTTGCAGTGGCAAACAGCCTGGCTGCGGTGGAATCCGGGGCGAGCCAGATACAGGTCACCATGAATAGCCTGGGAGAACGCGCCGGCAACGCTGACCTTTCCCAGACGGTGATGACCCTGGAGTCTGTATACGGGCTTGAGACGGGTATCAAGACTAAATATCTTGTCGAGACCGCGCGCCTCATAGAGAGGTATTCGGGGATACAGATACCGCCGACACAGCCCATAATAGGCGCTAACGCCTTCTCCCATGAGTCGGGTATTCACAGCCATGGCGTAATTAAGGAAAGCAAGACCTTTGAGCCGGGCATAATGACCCCCGAGATGGTCGGCCACCAGCGCAGGCTTGTGCTTGGCAAGCATACCGGCAAGCATGCGGTCAAGAAGATCCTTAACGATGCGGGGCTGGAGCCTTCGGATAAGGAGCTGAACGCCATACTGGAGAGGGTAAAAGACCTGGGGGACAAGGGTAAAAAGGTCACCGATGTCGACCTCTATGCCATCACAGAGGCAGTGATGGGCGAGGTGGCGCATACGGAGAAAAGGATCATGCTCGAAGAGCTGTCCGTGATGACCGGTAACAGGGTCACTTCGACAGCAACGGTCCGCCTGACCCTGGACGGCAAACCTTACGTGGGAGCGATGACCGGAGTCGGTCCCGTGGATGCCGCATTGAAGGCCGTGGAAAGCCTTGTGGACGGCAATGAGATGAGGCTGAAGGAGTTCAGGATCGATGCCATCACGGGAGGTTCTGATGCCCTTGCCGAGGTCATGGTAGGCGTAGAGGACAGTAAAGGAAGAATGGTCACAGCCAGGGCCGCACGGGAGGACATAGTCATGGCCTCTGTCGAAGCTCTTGTAAACGCCATGAACAGGCTCTCTGCAGTGCCAAAAAAATAGCCGGCAGCCCTGATAGGTTTTAATACCATAGCTTCATTGCTATGGTGTTTTTATTTTTATGGCATTGTCATGTCTTACATTTTAACGCCGACGCATGCTTAAAAGCCGTTTGCGGCAGGACAGCCTTATCCTCAAGCCGTTCGGATTTTGCGACAGTATTATATCTTTATAAGCTTTAACTTTCAGTAAATATTTAATTATCATATTGATATCGGAGCTTTAATAATGACACCCATAAAAAATTCTATTATTGCGCCTATTAAAAATCCTTTTAAACTCGATAAGATAAAGAGCTCTTTTTTTAAAGATAAAGGCAAAGACAGAAAACGCATTGCGCTCCTGGTGGACGGCCCTAACATGCTAAGGAAAGAGTTCCAGATAGACCTTGAGGTGGTAAGGGACATCATGAAAAGATACGGCGACATCAAAGTGGGTAAAGTATTCCTCAACCAGTATGCTTCCGATAAGCTTGTGGAAGCCATAGAGAACCAGGGATTCGAGCCGATCATAGGCTCGGGCGATGTCGACGTGAGGCTTGCCGTCGATGCCATGGAGCTCGTGTTCAACCAGAATATCGACACTCTGGCGATAGTGACAAGGGACGCGGATTTTAAGCCCGTGCTTTCAAAGGCGAACATGTACGGCAAGGAGACTATTGTGTTCGGTGCTGAGCCGGGATTATCGATAGCCCTTAAAAACGTGGCCGATTACGTCATCGTATTTGACGGCAGCGACTGGCACGAGGTCAGCAAAGGGGACGTCGAGGTTGAGGCTGAGGCCGTAAACCAGTAAGAGCCTTTTCAGCCATAGATACGCATTCCTTAAGCGCCTTATCAAGATCGCCTTTTATGACTACGCCGGCCGCCGCCGCATGGCCGCCGCCGCTTCCTCCGAACTTTGTCCCCACTTCCGCAAGCAATGCAGACAGGTCCAGGTCTATGCCGCGCCTGACACGACCGGAGATCCTCTTTTCGCCCTCTTTTTCGGATCCTACGAATACCACATCGGCCCCGAGGCTTATCAATGACGTTGCGGATTGGGCCCCGAACGAGCTCACTTTAGTATCCGCGATCAAAAAGTCTCCCGACCTCGTTAGGTTCAGCCTTGATGCCGCTTTCAGCATGGCGATCCTGCATGACAGGTCTACAGGCACCTGTGACAGGAACTCGGATATGTCTGCATAATTAATGCCGCCGCTGCGCAGCATTTCCCCGACCATGTCAAAGACATCGGGCTGTGCGTACCGGAAATGGCCGGTATCCGTGACAACTGCCAGGACGAGCGCGAACGCCACATCGCTATCCAGAGATATGCCGTTCTTCATGTAGACTGAGTAGACGAGCTCGGACGTGGACGAGGCCATTCTTGACAGAGCGAGCTCACACGCGCCGATAAGGTCCCCGGGCTTATGATGGTCAATGACCGCGAATTTTTTTATTTCCTTATAGCCGGTCTGTACAAGGTTAGAGGTATCGACCACGACGACGATGTCATAATTCGATAGTTTAGGCCTGATCACGACGTTGACCTTAAGCCTGTCGCATAACATTGAAGCCATGGTGCTCATGCTGTCCTGGACGCCGATGGTGCCGCCAAACAGTCTCCAGAGGGCGTATGCGCTACCTGCTGAGTCAGCGTCTGCGTTCCTGTGGCACAGGAACAGGATATTATCATAACTTTTCAGGTTTTCGTAAAATTGTTTTTCATCTACAAGCACCATGTTAACCTCGCAGCATTTCCAGCGGCACTTTGCCGAAGTGGACAGCGGAAGCGATTATCGCGCCGTCTGCACCGCATTTTTCAAGCGACAAAAGATCGTCGACGTCCCTGACGCCTCCACCGGCGATGACCTTATGCTTTGACATGGAGACGGCGTTTTTCATCATTTCAAGGTCTATTCCTTCGCCGGAACCGACACGACCTACATCAAGCAGGATTATGCCTGCAAGGTCTACCTCGTTCAGCATCTTTAAGGATCCTATTGGCCCGGCATTAAAGACAGGGTCCCTGGACATCATTTTTCCATGTTTCATGTCAAGGCTGACGTAGACGCCCTTTCCCTGACATTCTCGAATAAGTTCCATCGATGCGGTCTCGGTGCCCAGTATGACCGCGTCTGAGACCTTACGGGTCTCTTCCACGTCATGCAGTGTCGACGCGCCTGTGTCCGACATCGTCCGGGTGAACCTCGAAAGGGATGCTATTGTCCCTAAATTGCCGCCTGCGCCCGTAATACGGTCAAGATCGGCTATGTAAGTCTCTTTCGGCCGGATCGCCTTAATGACTTCTTCCGGTATGGACGTGCCGACGATAGTGCTTGACTCGCTTATCGGCCTATAACGGTCACGTTCGCCTTTAACTCCCCTGACAACGATACCGCCTTTAAGGTCGCATGCCAGTATGCACCGCATCATGGTATCCCATATAACTTTAAGTTATTTATAACCGTACTAAATCGGAAATTAAAAGTTATGGGCTTTTTAGCAGGATAGTAGCCTGTTTGATCTGAAAAAAGTCCGATACTGATGATCACTGTTTGTCAGTATCCGGATTTTTACGAAAAAACGTGTTAATGACCCGCCCGAATTTCCACTGTTTTATAGCACCCCTATTTTTCATCACAAAGGGTGCATAAAGGACTTTTTTTAGAATGTTATCATATTCTTTAAAAAAAATTATGGACCTGTGAGCCATTAATGACTTTATTCTTCGCATGCCGGCAGAGTGACTATGAAACTGGATCCCTTATTGCTATCTCCAGGGACTCGATCTCTGATGCATACCTCGCCCCGCATATTCTCGATCAGCATTTTTACTATGTATAGCCCCAGGCCTTTTCCGCGTGCTTTTGTGGGGCCGCGTTCAAAGCGCTGGAAAATGAAAGGCTTTAATGAGTCAGGTATGCCGGGACCATTATCTTCCACAATGATGTTATACATCTCTATCCCGTCCCGTAACTCTTTCTCTATACGGATGTAAATTTCAACGTCGCCTTGTGAGTGTTTGATAGAGTTCCCTATAAGGTTAATGAAGACTTCCGCAAGAAGGCTGTTAGCCATTACACAGAACCCCTGCACCGGCCTATAATCGATCTTGACCTGTTTAAAGTCAGGCTGCGACGACCGTTCTATGGCTTCTTTTATGCTCTCGTCAAGGTCAATTTTTTCTATGGACAGTGTTTCCTGGCTAATTTTTTGTATCTTCCTAACGCTCTCGATTATCTCGGAACTGCTTTTAAACGCGTCCGCGGCCTTTTCTAGGTATAGTTTTTGAGAGGGGGACGTGGCGGAATCCATCTCTGCCAGCTCTAAAAATCCCAGTCCTGCGTGATTAGAATTATTGATATCATGGCTCATAATATCAAGGTATAGCTCGGCAAAGTCCTTAGCGCGTTCGACCTCTTCCGTAGCCTTTTTCAGCTCTGTGAGATCCCTTGCGGACGCGAACACTCCGGCAATGGTCCCATTAGAATCACGGTATATCGAAGCATTATAGGATACGGGCGTGACGGTGCGGTCCTTATTCCTTATCTCGAGGGGATAATCCCTTACTATACCCCGGGTGAAAACCATCTGATATCCTGTGACAGCTTTTTCGGGCTCGGTGAAATATCTTGAAAAATCGGTGCCGATGAGCTCTTCCCTGGAGAACCCCGTAAGCTGCTCTGTAGCCTTATTGACATCGGTTATAAGCCCTGACCTGTCGATCGTGACAAGCGCGTCCAGGTTTGCCTCGATAAGGCTTCTTGCATAACGTTCCGCCTCCATGATACGCTCTTGCGCCCTTTTGATGTCAGTGATATCAAAGCAGGTTGCAAGGATAGAAGGCCTGTTATTATATTTTATCATGCACGACGTCACGTCCAGCCATTTGACCTCCCCGCACTTCGCTATGATCCTGAACTGGTACCTGGAAAGGACGTCCTCGCCGCGAAGCCTCCTTGATCCTCTTTCGATCACCATTTCCCTGTCAAGGGGATGGACCTTTTCCCAAAAATTCATAGATAATAGTTCATCCCGCCCATATCCGGTTATACGCTCGGACGCAGGGTTAGCATAGCAAAACCTGTCATTGTTAAATATCAGGATAGCTGACCCCACTGTCTCGGCCAGTACCCTGAACTTTTCTTCGCTCGACCTGAGGGCTTCTTCCGCATGTTTTTGATCGGTTATGTCCCTTATTACGGACAGTATCTGATCCTCGATGAACGGGACCAGCCTGGCCTCGAACACATGCCTTTCTCCGTTTTCCACCGTCGAGTATTCTGTACTGACTATTGACCCCGTATCATACGCCTTTTTTATGGCGTCTTTAACCTTTTCGTACACCTCTGCCGGTATTATCTCTTTTATTTTTCTGCCGATGTGGCTATCCGGCCCGGATGATATTCCCCTATTGCTTCCCGAATGATAATCAAGTATTGTCCCATCCTTGCCCAGCCTGATGTAAATGTCGGGAAATGCGTCAAGCACAGCCTGTAATTCGGAGGCGGTTTGCCTTAGGTTCTTTTCAGCCTTTTCCAGGTCGTTCATCATCCCGGAGTTCTCAAGAGCTATCGCAGCGCTGGCCGCCAGCCCGTTGAGCATATTAACGTCCTCGTCGTCGAACGGAAGATGGCCCGATTTATTATGTATCTCAAAACACCCCAGGACATCGCCGTTCCGGTTCAATATCGGCACGTCCACCATATTATAGAACCCGAGCTCCTTACGGATCTCCTGGATAACGTGAGGGTCATGCCCGGTGTCATTGCTTATGTACGGCTTCTTTGTTTCCAGGACCAGCCCCGGCACGCCGTATCCCGGAACGAATAGATAATGTACGGGCAGGATATCTCCTTTTTTATTATACTCTGTAAAAACCATTTTCCCGTCGCTGACAAGGCCAGAGGCGCCTGATTCCGCGCCTGTCAGCTCCATGGCTGACCTGACCAGCGTACGCATCACGACGTCGATCTTTAACACCTTATTTATCTGCTGGCCTGTGTATGATAATACCTCAAGCTGCCTGCTTCGCCTGAGCATGATCTTCTCGGCCATTCTTCGCTTTGAGACGTCGATCGTTATTCCTTGATAGTACGGGACCCCGTAGCGATTTTCGAATATAGGTATGGCCTTAAGATATATCCAGCTGTACTCGCCGGTTCCTCCCATCACCTTGAACTCTAATTCCAGCGGGTTTTTAGACTTAACGGCATCCTCGCATTTTAAGACGATGGCTTCTTTTTCCTCCGGTAAGTATATGCTCATCAAAGCGCATCCGAGCAGATCTTCTTTCTTTCTACCCAGCATTTTTGCGCAGAGCTTATTCAAATACAGGACTTTCATGCCCTTTGTAATAAAGATCCCTACCGGGGCGTCCTCGGCAAAATCTTCCCATGTCTGCCTCATAAATTGGTCATCATATTGCTCGCGCATTACCGGTAACATGGACCTGCAAAGGACACAAGGCCTGCCATCGTGATCGATAGGCCCTATCGACACGTCAACGGTGACGATCCCCCCTTTTGAGGTCACACCCGAATATGTCCTTTTTAGCATTATCTTTTCAGAGCCTGCGCGGCGAATATCGGGGAGCATCTTACAAAATATCTCGGAGCGGGGTATCTCCCCGATCTTTGAAGGCCTATGGTCGATTTCGAATATTTTCATGAACGTCTCATTTATAACGGGTATTCGATCTCCCCGGACAATGAGTATGCCTTCGTCGAGCGAATTCAATAGCCTGGAAAAAAAATGTTTTCTTTCCCTGAAGAGCTTCTTTATCCTGGCATACTTGCCCTGCGTGACAGACCTGTCCGTTATATCCTGCCCCTCATGAGACTTCATGGTCCTGCCTCAACTTTGCGGGAATTTCCCGGCAATAATAGAACATCAATATATTTGTTTAATTTATTTTATTAATATGATGCGCTAAAATAATAAGATACTATTTGAGCGGGCAGTATTTAGTTTGATATGATGTCTTGATGATTCGCATATAAAAATATAATTTTATAAATATATGACAATCCTGTATTGTTTGGATGAATCTATCGAAGCCCTTCAATCAGCTGATAAGGAAGCCACTGTTGCTGATAGCGCTCTTACTACTGTTATCACAGGTATTTTCCATATACACATCGTCCATGCCGCTGACTGATGCCGGCGGGACGGGCCTGAAGCGCGATGTCAATGTGATATACATCTATAGTAAAAGCTGTTTTAATTGCGAGCAGTCGGAGCCGGTGATCAGGCAAACGATAGAGGAGTCGCAAAAAAGCACCGGCATCAGGATAAATCTAAAGGAGACGGATTTTCACTCGCCGGAAGGCATGGAATATGTACGGAAATTTGGGATCTCTTCCGTGCCTGCCATCATAATAGATAACCATACCGTCATAAGGTTCGAAGATTTTGGAGGCGACACGCGGGAGCTTAAGGAGATACTAAAGAGTAAACTGGGGGAAGCCATAAAGTATAAACCGCCCCTGGAAATGGAAAGAACGGTAGAAAGAATAGAAAATGAAAGGGACATTATTCGCGTTCAGACATGCATCACCAATATCGGGAACGAGCCCCTCAGGATCAACTTATCCGGAGGCATATGCGAGGGTGTGAAGATAGTATCCGGCGATGGATCATGGAGCGGCACGATCCTGCCCGGAGAGAGACACTGCGTTACCTGCAATGTCACTATCGACAATAACGTAAAATATCTGCCAGCCCAGGTCATCGAATATATAGACTCTGATGGAAAGCAAACCATCATCTGTCCTGAAACGCCGACGATGCTTATAAAAAAGCTTTCTGCCATCACAGTATTTTTAGCAGGGCTTGCGGCGGGAGTCAACCCCTGCCTGCTTGCGATAATGGTCTTCATCGCCACAGCAACCCTCTCTTCAAAAGGAAGCCATGGGGAAATATTGATAAGGATATTATCATTCTGCGCAGGGCTTCTGGTCGTCTACATACTCATGGGGATAGGTTTCCTCACGTTGCTGGAGTATATCCCGTCTTTTGAGGAGATGATAAGGACAGCTTTGATAGTGATACTGGGACTGCTATCCCTGTGGGAATTCTACGACGCGTACGAGACATACAAATACGGCAGCAGAGATTCCGTGTTTAAGCAATTCTTAAGGAAGTTCAAGCCATTCTATAATAAATTTCACGTCATAGCAAACTTTATTCTTGGGCTGGTATTCGGCCTGATCAAAATGCCTTGCGTGGGCGGCATATACATAGCGATACTGGGAGCGATGATCTACACGAAAGACACCGGAAGCCTGCTCGCATATCTTCTGATCTATAACATGGGCGTAATACTTCCTCTTTTATTCATCGGCCTGATCATCACGCTCGGAATGAAGCCGGAAAAGGTCGACGAGTTCAGGCACAAGCACCGGGTAAAGATAAAAGTGTTCACAGGCATAGTACTTGCCCTTCTGGCTTCGGCATTTCTGCTGGGATACCTGTAATAGCAGCTTGACCGGGACTTTATTTATAAAAGATCTCTTTCTTGATAGCTTAATCGCTTATCGGGATTGAGCCGATGGTAAGGGTTATATATCAAAATGATATAAGGTGTTTTGCATGAAGCTATTAGTCAGTCCGATAAATGTCGAAGAGGCGATCACTTCGGAAATGGGAGGCGCGGACATCATAGATGTCAAGAACCCAAAAGAAGGTTCGCTTGGTGCCAATTTCCCGTGGGTGATACAGTCAATAAAATCAAAAGTCTCAAAGCCTCTAAGTGCGACGATCGGTGACTTCAACTATAAGCCGGGAACGGCATCTCTTGCCGCGCTGGGCGCTGCGGTATCAGGGGCCCAGTATATCAAAGTAGGCCTCTATGACATCCACACTGAGGAAGAAGCCTTTGAAGTCCTCTCTGGCATAGTAAAGTCAGTAAAGTCGTATGACCCCGGCAGGATAGTCGTAGCTTCAGCATACTCGGACTACTCACGGATAGGCTCAATACCGGCGCTAAAGCTTCCGCCCGTGGCAAAGAAGGCTGGATGCGATGTCGTCATGGTCGACACGGGCATCAAGGACGGAAAATCTACATTCGAGTTCATGGATGAGGAAGAGCTTAACGCATTTTGCGGCCTCGCCCACAAGAACGGGCTCAAGTGCGCGCTTGCAGGCTCCATAAAATTCGATGACATCGAGATGATAAACAGGATCGATCCCGACATAATAGGCGTGCGCGGCCTCGTGTGCGGCGGCGACAGGAACGACGGCATAAGGTCCGAGCTCGTGACAAAGCTCAAGAGCATGATAAACTAAACACCTTTTTAATTCTCTTTAGATTTTGGCTTTTTAATACTCCATCCGCATACGAACCGTTTCCATAGCGCGCTTTCTCATCTGTTAAGTAATATTGAGCGCTAAATATCATAAGGGCTAAATGGCCGTGATCGGGAACGATAAAGCATACTGGAGCATAATTTTCATTTTAAAATAAATATTACATAATAATTTTAAATAAATAATAATCATCGCATGTTATACGATAGCATATGACAGCTCATTAAATAAGGAAACGTAAACCTCATGCCATTAAAAGCCAGGTTATTATAAAAGCACTATTTGGAGAAATTTATTAATACTAGATTCTGCTATAGTTACCCAAAAGGGTATATGGTGATTTACCGTGTTCTTAAAAAAATTAGATGCCCCCCAAGGAATCACATTTGATGATGTTTTGCTGGTCCCAAGCAGGTCCTATGTGGAACCAGATCACACTGATGTAAAGTCCAGGTTTTCAAAGAATATCAGCTTAAACGTACCTATCGTCAGCGCAGCCATGGATACCGTCACCGAGTCCGAGATGGCGATAGCGATGGCCCGCGAAGGCGGCATAGGAGTCATTCACCGTAACATGCCCAGAGAACAGCAGGTAGAGGAAGTAAGGAAGGTAAAGCGCGGCGAAGAGATCCTCATGAGAGAGGTGACCACAGCCAGCCCGGGCCAGACTATAGGCATGGTATGGAGAATAATGAAGGAGCAGAGCATTAGCGGCATACCTATCATCGATGAAGGAAGGCTCGTAGGCATTATCAGCCGCAGGGATATAAGGCCGATAGTAAAGACCGATCCCAATAAAAAGATCAGCGATGTCATGACAAGGGATGTCGTAACGGCGACAGAAGAAGTGAAGATCGACGAAGCCATCGACATCATGTATGAGAATAAGATCGAGAGGCTGCCCATCATTAACGAGGATGGGACCCTCATCGGCATCATCACGATGCAGAACATCCTCGAGAAGAGACAGTACCCCAACGCAAATAAGAATGGCAATGACCAGCTTTGCGTAGCCGCCGCTGTTGGCCCATTCGACATAGAGAGAGCGATGGCCCTGGATAAGGCGGGAGTGGACGCGATATGTGTCGACTGTGCCCATGCGCATAACATGAGAGTGGTCGAGTCGGCAAGGCGCATTAAGAAGATGGTCTCGGCAGATGTCGTGGTAGGCAACATCGCTACAGGCGATGCAGCCCAGGAACTGATAGGGTTCGCCGATGGCATCAAGGTAGGAGTCGGCCCCGGTTCCATATGCACGACCAGGATCGTGGCTGGAGTCGGAGTGCCTCAGCTTACGGCAATAGCAGAGGCCGTGGATGTCGCGAAAGAGCATGGCGTCCCGATAATAGCAGACGGAGGGGTCAGGTTCTCCGGAGACATCGCCAAGGCAATAGCAGCCGGCGCTGAATCCATAATGCTCGGCAACCTGATGGCAGGCACCAGGGAAGCCCCCGGAAGGCTCATCACGATAAAGGGAAGAAGATACAAACAGTACAGGGGCATGGGATCGCTCGGCGCAATGGCGGGCGGCGAATGCTCGGACAGGTATTTCCAGGATTCGAATCGCGAGCTGGGAAAGACGAAATTCGTACCGGAAGGGGTGGAAGGCGCCATCCCGTACAGGGGCACTGTCAGCGACATTATCTACCAGCTTATAGGAGGGGTCAAGTCCTCTATGGGCTACTGCGGCGCAATGAACATAAAGGAAATGAGAGAAAAATCAAAGTTCATAAGAGTGACACCGTCGGGCATGACTGAAAGCCACCCGCACGACATCATGATAACTGACGAGGCGCCCAACTATCCCCTATCGACAAGGCAGTGACGAAATGGAATTTGACGCCCCGTGGCGTTAATATTTCATTTTTAATCTTTTTTATTTCGAATTTTCCGTATTTCCAAATGCCGTGTGTCATAAATTTGTTGTTTTATGATGTGAGCATATCGTCATTTCTTAATCTCAAAGACTCAACGAGCTCAATGGTAGACGTTTATCTAAAAAGGCGTTAAGCCTTTGAGATGGAAATATCTCCAATCCATGTACGGCATAAGATCGCCATCATTTCATCCTATAAAGCAAGAATATTATTACCCAGCAAACTAATCGCTCACACTACAAAGGGTAGTTCATTTAAGGTAATTAGCGGGTACATGTAAAACTAATTTCACAGAAACACGGAGCCAATAACTTTTTATACTCAATCATTGACAGTTGGCCTATCGATGCCTTTTTAAACAATATTTATATAAGGTTAAAAGGTATATGGCATTGAGGTGGATTTTATGATGAAAAAGATCGCTATCGGAATTTTATTGATCGCAATCGCGCTCTCAGTCACTGGCTGCTGCTGTTGCTGCGGCGATGGTGGGTATTATGATGATTACTACTACTCGACCGTCCAGAATGGCGAATGTGCCTCATGCGATGGCTGTGACGGCGAGAACGGGAACTGTGTTTCCCAGCAAAATAACGCAGCCTGCGGATGTTGATAGTTAAAACCTTTTATTTTTATATCGATCGTCTTTACTGACCTCGATTTAATTTTTTGATAAATTTAGTAAGCGCATATCCGGCCGTTCTGATAGAAAATTTTATATACAAGTAATACTAACAAAATGTAATTGATAGTATGGATATGGCATACCTGCTTGACATACTGGGAAACGAGAACAGGCGTAATATACTGACGCTGCTGTCTTACCGTCCCTGCTATGTCACGGAGATATCGGAGGAGCTAAAAGTATCCCCAAAGGCGATCATCGACCACCTTAAGATACTTGAGGATGCCGGGCTCGTTGAAAGTTTTTACGACCAGCAGAGGCGAAAATACTACGAGATCGCTAACAACGTACGGATAGAGGTGTCCATATCGCCCCTCATGTTCCGGGTAAATGTTAGCAGGGTGGACATAGAAGCGGACGAGCAAAAAATGCTTCACGATAAATACGCCGAAGAGGTAGCGCTAAAGAAAGACCTTGAGTACTCTTTGAAACACTTATACGAGGAGTTCCAGAGGCTTAACAGGTCGAGCATAGAGCTTCAGGAAGCTCAGAGATCGGTACAGGGCATGATGTCCGAGATCACAGGGATGTGCATAGATATCATAAACGAGATCGCCGCCGACCAGATAGAGGCAGAGCTTCTATATATGCTGGTACGCGGCCCCACTAGCTATGACGAGATCGTTAGCAGGCTACATATACCGGACAACGTTGCCAGGTCAGAGCTTGCAAAGCTTATGAAAAGAGGCCTACTGACATATGAAAAGGGCCTATGGAGCATTGCATGAGAGAAGAAAGACGCACAATATCTGACAAAATATTGAGAGTATCCGGGAAAAATCACGGAAAATTCGAGACATCGAAGAATAGGGATTATAATTACGAATGCTTTAGAGAGGTGAGAATTTAAATGGCTGAAAAATCCGAAGTAACCCTGCGCGTACAGGAAGCCTACCATAGAGATGTGGGCAGAGGCATAGCCCGTATCGATATGGAGACGATGAGACAGCTGGGCATGGTCAGCGGTGACATCATAGAGATAGAAGGCAAGGGAGCGACCGCGACAGCCGTAGTATGGCCCGGATATCCGAGCGAAGAAGGTAAAGGGGTCATACTTATAGACGGGACCATAAGGGCTAACGCCAAGGTCGGCATAGACGACCGCGTAAAGGTAAGAAAGATACAGGCAAAGCCAGCAGAGAAGGTCACTCTCGCACCTACCCAGCCCATCAGGATAACGGGAGGGGAATACTATTTACAAAAACTACTCGAAGGAAGGCCCGTATCGAAAGGCCAGACCATAAGGGTAGAGATGCTGGGCAGCCCGATGACGTTCGTGGTCACAAACACGAGGCCGTCCGGGACTGTCATACCTGACAGAAGGACAGAGATCACTATAAGCGATAAGCCGGTATCGGAGAGAATTGAAAAGGTGCCAAGGGTATCCTATGAGGACATAGGAGGCTTAAGGAGAGAGATAGGCCTTGTCAGGGAGATGATTGAGCTCCCGCTCAGGCATCCTGAGCTTTTCCAGAAGCTGGGCATCGACCCGCCGAAGGGCGTACTCCTGTATGGCCCGCCGGGCACGGGTAAGACAATGATCGCGAAGGCGGTAGCCAGCGAGACTGACGCCCATTTCATTAACATCAGCGGCCCCGAGATCATGTCCAAATATTATGGCGAGTCGGAGAAGCAGCTCAGGGACATCTTCAAAGAGGCGGAGGATAACGCGCCTTCGATCATATTCATAGACGAGATCGATTCGATAGCCCCGAAGCGTGAAGAGGTCACGGGGGAGGTCGAAAGAAGGGTGGTCGCACAGCTTCTCTCGCTGATGGACGGGCTTCAGGCCCGCGGCCAGGTCGTTGTCGTAGCGGCGACGAACAGGCCTAACGCGGTTGACCCCGCACTGAGAAGGGGCGGCAGGTTTGACAGGGAAATAGAGATAGGCGTTCCGGATAAGAACGGCCGTCTCGAGATATTACATGTCCACACGAGAGGCATGCCGCTTGCCGGAAATGTCAACCTGGACAGGTTCGCCGAGATAACCCACGGGTTCGTAGGGGCCGACCTGGCTGCCCTGTGTAAAGAAGCTGCCATGCATGCGCTCCGTAAGATACTCCCGGAGATCGACATCGAGAAGGAGATCCCCTCGGACATCCTTGATAACCTGCAGATAACGAACGAGGACTTCTCTGAGGCGTTAAAGAACGTCGAGCCCTCGGCTATGAGAGAAGTGTTCGTCGAGGTCCCTAACATTAAATGGGAAGATGTTGGCGGCCTTGATAAGGTTAAGCAGGAGCTCAGGGAATCGGTCGAGTGGCCTTTAAAGTATAAAGAGGTGTTCCAGGTGGTCAATACAAGGCCGCCAAAGGGCATTCTAATATTCGGGCCACCGGGAACGGGCAAGACGCTCCTGGCTAAGGCTGTGGCGAACGAGTCCGAGGCCAACTTTATCAGCATAAAGGGGCCGGAAGTGCTCTCGAAGTATGTCGGCGAATCGGAAAAAGCCGTAAGGGAGACTTTCCGCAAGGCGAGGCAGAACGCGCCGACGATAATATTCTTCGACGAGATCGATGCCATCGCACCTACCAGGGGACAGAGCTTTGACTCTCACGTAACCGAGAGAGTGGTCAGCCAGATGCTGACGGAGCTGGACGGGCTGGAAGAGCTACAGAACGTAGTCGTCCTCGCGGCCACGAACAGGCCGGACATGGTGGATACGGCGCTCCTGAGGCCGGGAAGGCTGGACAGGCTCCTTTACATAGCCCCGCCGGACGAAAAGTCGCGTGTCGACATATTCAAGATACACTTGAAGGGTAAGCCGATAGACAAGGACGTGAACGTCGAGGATCTTGCCAGGCGCACACCGCATTACGTGGGCGCTGATATCGAGGCAGTTTGCCGTGAAGCGTCGATGCTGGCCATAAGGGATCATATAACCACAGGGATGACGCCCGAACAGGCAAAGCAGAACGCAGATAAGATCAAGATATCGATGAAGCACTTCGATGCGGCGCTCAAGAAAGTGAAGCCGACCACCTCAAGAGATATGATGCACCGTTATGAGAAACTCGCGGATGAGTTCGCAAGATTGACGACGGACATCGAAGAGGAAGCAGAGGAGTCCAGTGCCTTAAAGGCTGAAAAAAAGCCGGAAAAGGAAGAGAAAAAGAAGATCGAGCCTAAGGCAGCATTTTAGGACAGAGCGGATACCGCAGGGTATCCGGGATATTTTTTTGATCAGGAGGATAAAATAAAATGAGAAGACGAAGAGACCCATTTGACCTGTTCAGGGACTTCGATGAGATATTCAACCAGATGATAAAAGAAATGGAGGCCGCAGAGCCAAAAATGGGTACCGAAACCCCGTTCATATACGGGTTCTCATACAGCCAGAGACCCGGTGAAGAGCCGGAGGTCAGAGAGTTCGGGAACGTATACCCCGGTAAGACCCAGATGGAGATAGGCGAGAGAAGACCGCTCATCGACGTTTTTGACACAGAGGACACGGTACACATCGTCGCCGAGATGCCCGGCATAGAAAAGGAAGACGTAGATCTTGACGTATCAGGGCGTGAGCTTCTGATAAAGGCCTCGCGCGGGCCAAGAAGCTATAATGAGACCGTTGAGTTGCCCGCGAACGTAGACCTCGATAGCGCAAAGGCGACTTACAAGAACGGCGTCCTCGAGGTCACATTAAAGAAGGAAAAGAGAACAAAGAGCAAAAAGAGGATCAATGTAGAGTGATTCTACATCCTCCATTTCTTTATTTTAATGCTTGAAAGGCATATATAAAACACGATCAGTTTTTTAAAGATGTTAGTTCATCATGGACCAGGTCGATCGCAAAGGCAATAAAGTCACGCTACTTTTTTACCACTAAGGGCACGAAGGCGAACAAGGACCACAAAGAACATTTTTAGAAGGTAACATAAACAAAAAAAATTTTTTGTGGTCCTTGTTCGCCTTCGTGCCCTTAGTGGTGAAAAAGATGATAGAATAAAAGAGGGAAAATACCGCTAAGCTGCTCCCCCGAGCAGGGCGGCGATGATCGTGGAGATCATGCCCGTGATAAGTATACTTTCAAAAGTGCCCACTCCGCCCGCGCTCACCACGCTGGCGCCAAGCCTTCGAATGCTCTTTGCATGAAGCACGTTCGCGCCTGCGATAGTGCCGAAGACACCGGCAGGAAAAGCCATCCTGGCAAGGTCGAAGAAATTGTTGCCGTCCGCGTACAGGTATATGGCTATGAACGAGGTTATTATGGACACTACAGGGGGTATCCATACCGGCACAATAACGCCGACGCTCCTGACTGGCTGTGCGGTGGCGTATACTGCCAGCGCCACAATTATCACGGTCAGCAGCAGAGGCAACAACGGCATGGTCCATGCCAGATAAATTCCCAGTGCCCCGGATATTATGCATCCTCCCAGGTTGATCGCGATCACGGTCTTATGACCGTGCCATACCGGGAGCGGGTACCTCATGCCCATATATGAAACAAACTTTGGCTCGGTGTCTGAGGAGCTTTTAAAGTCATATACGGGGATGTTCACCAGGCTGCCGAGCAATATCGCCAGATATATCGCCAGAGAGACCGGAGACGTCAAGCCCAGCACTTTTTCGGTCATGGAGCTGGCATCGTACCCGAACAGGGCGACGATCGCTAAGAGAAAGAACGGCACCAGCAGAAATAGAATATAAAATGGTAGCGCCGTGGGTAAAAATAAAAATTTTTTTTTCATGTGACCGGACTAGAGCCTTAAATGGTCGAAGCTTTCTTATCAACAACAATAAAGTCTTTTACAGCCCTTACAGCCGTGAAAGGTATGTGCACTAACCCGTCTTCCATGCGGTAGTTTTCGACATTCAGTGTCATGTCCGGACGTATAAGCAGGTCGACAAGGTCGCCTGTCCTTAGGTCTACGGTAATATTATACAGGATCCCCATCTCAGACCCGTCGGTCCCCATCACTTTCTTATTGGATAGCTTTTTTGCCATGATCTTAACCATTGTGATCCCTCGCATCCATCTCCTACGGCCGCGTAACCGTTTTTGAGAACGTGCGGCAGCCCATAGATATGATAACCGTAGATATTACCGCTCTCCCATTTAATATAATTTCGTATTGAAAGCCGGTATGAGTGATTGAATGATCATAAGATATTAAGTAATGTGTATCTTATGTTCTCTGGTTAATGGGATTATTTCTTAAATAGTGATGATATTGATGTTCAATGGTATAACGGATATAATGCATTTTCATCTCAAATATCCAAAGGACTTCTCAAAGACTCAACGTTACATTTTAAAAAAATCTTTGAGATCTTTGAATATTCTTTGAGATGAAAATGCATTACCCCCATGTACAGCATAAAGGTCAAGATAATATGACCCATCCAATTACCAGGACATGACATTTGATATCTGCTATTTTTTACCATATGTCCCGAGCTTTACGGAAAAAGCTTCATTCATCTTTACGTTTCTTTTGCGAAGGCTTTTACCTGAGATAAGATGCTTGCTGTACATCTTTCTCATCCACATGGAGCCGGCGACGCTTATAAGGTCGCCCGCGTTAAGCACAAGTGACTCGGCTATCATTATGCCGTCGGAGGGGCGGAGCTTTGAGATGCTTTTCCTGACACGGTAATGGATAGGTATCTCCCCTATTGTAAAGCCGTGTTTTACGCACTCGGTAAAAATGTTGGCCTCCAGATCAAACCCTGCCGCATATATCCTTATCTGGTTCGTGACATATCCTCGGAACCCCCAGTAGCCTGTGCATAGGTCAGTGATGTTCGACTTATACAGGCGATTGGCCAGCCATGTCAGCATATGGTTCCCTGCAAGGTTCAGCCGGGTGATGGCGCCCTTATCGATCCTGCCCGACAGCCTGGAGCCAAGCACGACCTCATAATACTTTAAGCATTCGAGGATCTCCGGCACATGCGCGGGAGGGTACGTGTTGTCCCCGTCAAGCATGATGACATAATCAGAATGGACCTGTTTGAAAGCTGACTCGATGGCCATCCCCTTGCCTTTCCGCTCATCGTATAAAATGCGCGCTCCCAGCGACCGCGCTATCTCCACGGTCCTGTCAGTCGAGCGGCCGTCTACAATGACAATATCCGGATCGTAACCTTGATCTCTCAGGATTCTTACGGGAATGGCATTGATGACTTCGGCAATGCCCTCTTCTTCATTTAGTGTGGGGATGACAATGGAGACTGTTTTCATAAGCTGTCTTACTTGATTAGTATATATAAAAAAATATACTTATTTAAAAATTAAAACAACAATCCTTCGATTATTCGAAGAAAAGGTTGCTATACTAGCCCATGCCCGAGAAAAGGCCTGATTTCAGGCGCCGGCCATCGCAGAATCAATTGCCTCGCATATGGCTTCGTTGGTGGCTTTATGGCCGAACAGCACTATCCTGCCCTCTATCATGACTATCGGAAGCATGAGCCCGTTCTTTTTGATGGATGCCGTTACCTCCGGGAAGCCCATAACATCTTCAGAGAATACGTTTACCAGCGATACCTGTATGCTGTCGCCATACTTATCCAGTAAATATTTCTTTACATTGTCTTCATCTTCCAGGTGCGACTGCCCGCCGCATGTCTGGAATGACTGGCATGTGAGACAGTGAGCCTCAGGATAATACCCGAAAAGTTTCACGTCCATTTTTGCTTTTTGCTGCCCCCGTTCCATAATCATCTCTAAGTTTTTGCTTATATGGTATTATATAAATTTATTGTATGATGCCTCTCGCCAAACAAATCATAATAATTAAATAGATGAAGAGATTAGTACCTCTATAGCCATAGGTTTTTAAACTGCCGATTAATATACAAGCAATGGCGATATGGAAAAGTTGTAAAATTAATTATAATATTTAAGTAAAATTTTTAAAATGTTAATAGTTTTATTTGAAATTTTTTACTATTAACGTAATATTTAAGTGTAAAAAAAGATTTGGTATATATTATGACAAAAATTTCCACTTCTCAGGAATTAGTAGCCAATATTAAGGAGCAATGTGGTGAAGATATCGCCAATGACTTCGAAAAGATGATGGACCAGGTGAACCAGCCACGGTTCAGCGCTATTAAGAATACCTTCAGGGACTCGACGTCCGTATTCATAATGGCATGCGCTAACAGCAATATCCTGTACAAGGACTTAAGGGAAGCGGGGCTGAAACTTGGGATCGCAAGTGTTGAGACATTCTCCAGACGCATATACGAGATGCGCCGCGCGGGACTCATATACACCGAATCCATGCACAACAAGGGTCCGGGAAGGCCGAAGCTTAAGTTAAGGTTCAACCCTAACGCGTTCAAGGAAATGTTTAACGTCGACCCGAGCACGATGCTCAGCAGCAGCCACTCTGAAGATAAAGCTGTAATATAGACAGCCTGCGGTAATAAAGTAACATAATACTTATCACAAAGATCGCACTTGTTACATTTACACGCGCCGTGCCAAGGGGGAAAAGGCCCGGCGCTCGCTATAGTCAAAGTGGGGGGTTGAGAAAAAATTTTTCCAATAGTGTAAGCTATGGAAAAATTTTGTACCGCCATAATGGCGGTCATCTTTTTATTTGACAGTATTTTTAGGTCATTGTTCTTTTAAAAATTCTGTAATGGGGCCATCGATCGTTATTTAAAGATGCCTTTTACGGGCAGGTCGCTGCCATCGGGCATTAAGCGGCATATCCTTTTCGCCTTAAAGGCCATGATCTCGCACATATCAAATATCGGGGAAATGAGACACATTGATCAATGATGACAAATTGTATACTCTCTCTACCATCCAAAAAGATATATCCGATAATACAGTATTTTTTGAGCGTTAACTTTCATCTAGAGGAGAGAACATGGATAAGTATGATAAGGTCTTTGAGCTTGCCAAGAACAGGGGGTTCATATGGCCGTCTTTTGAGATATACGGAGGCGCCTCAGGCTTTTATGATTACGGGCCTCTCGGCGCGACATTAAAGAGGAAGATCGAGGACGCGTGGAGAAAGTTTTACTGCGTCGGCGAGGGTTTTTATGAGATCGAGGCACCGACCATAGGCGTCGAGGCCATCTTTGAGGCGTCAGGCCACGTGGGCGGCTTTGCTGATCCTATGACCACCTGTGAAAAATGTAAGGAATCTTTCAGGGCTGACCACATCATTAAGGGCCAGATGGAGATACCGGACGGCCTGAGCAAGCAGCAGATGACCGACCTCATTCACAAGCACAACATCAAGTGCCCGGAGTGCGGCGGCGCGCTGGGCGACGTTTATGATTTTAACCTTATGTTCACCACATGGATAGGCCCCGGCCAGAAAAAGAGAGGCTACCTGCGCCCGGAGACCGCACAGGGAATGTTCGTAGACTTCCCGAGGCTGTTAAGGTTCTACAGAGAAAAGCTCCCGTTCGGCGTCACACAGATAGGAAAGTCGTACAGGAACGAGATATCCCCCAGGCAGGGAGTCATAAGGCTCAGGGAGTTCACACAGGCTGAAGCGGAAGTATTCGTCAACCCGGAGTTCAAGGATAAGCATCCCAATTTCGATGCCGTCAAGGACCTTGTGCTGCCGCTATATGACGAGCCTTGCCAGGAGACCGGCGCGGAGCCGAAGAAGATGACCGTAGGCGAAGCGGTAGCTAACGGCACGATAGCCAACCAGTATCTCGCTTATTATGTAGCGCTCACACACCAGTTCCTCGTGAGCGTGGGCATTGACGAAAATCGCCTCAGGTTCAGGCAGCATTTGAAGAACGAAAGGGCGCATTACGCCACGGACTGCTGGGACGCGGAAGTCCTGCTCGACAGGTTCGGATGGGTAGAGATCGTGGGCATAGCGGACCGTACCAACTACGACCTTACCGCACACCAGAACCGCAGCGAGGTAGACCTGTCAGTGTTCCTGCCGTATGAGACCCCCAAGAAGGTCATGAAGACTGTCGTCACCCCGAACATGGGAGTCATCGGTCCCAGGTATAAGGGTAAGGCGGGCAAGATAATGGCCGCATTAAAATCTATGTCACAGGATGAGCTGGATAAGCCCGAAGTGAAGCTTGACATAGACGGCGAGGAAATAATCATCGACAGCAGCCTCTTCGAGCATAAGACGGTCGAGGTCGACGTAAGCGGCGAGAACATCATTCCGCACGTAGTCGAGCCATCTTATGGGATTGACAGGACTCTGTACTCGGTACTTGAACACGCCTACGATGAGGACATAGCCGACGGAGAGGAACGCGTCGTCATGCGATTTGCAAGAGGCGTGGCCCCGATAACGGTCGCCGTATTGCCTCTTCTCAGCAGGGAGCCGCTTACGGGCAAAGCACAGAGCATAGCGCGTGATCTTAAATGCGCCGGATTCTTCGTCGAGTACGACGAATCGGGAACGATAGGAAAGAGGTACAGGCGTAACGATGAGGCGGGCACCCCGTTCTGCGTGACCATAGATTATGACACGATAGAGAAGGACGACACCGTCACCATAAGGGACAGGGACTCGATGGTCCAGGTCAGGGCACCTGTAAAAGACCTTGTACCCATACTGGGCGGGCTCATCATGAGCAACAAGCCCATAACGGAGTATGGGAAAAGAGTATAATAATGCCCTTTGACAAAGACCTTTTTCTAAAAGAGGTGTCGAGGAAGTCCATACACGCGAGCGGCTTCTTCATACCTCTGTTATATTATTTTTTCATCCCCCGGGACATAATGATCATATTTCTTGGCATCGCCGTAGCTGTGGCTTTTGTCCTCGAGGCTATCAGGCTGTCAGGCATTAGCATATTTCCGGGGATCCTGCTGAGGGGCCATGAAGAGAAAGGCACCGTCGCAGCTTACTTCTATGCTTTGCTCTCTACGTTCATAGCGGTGCTCGTGTTCGAAAAGAATATCGCTGTCGCAGCGTTATTATTCCTCGACATAGGCGATGCGCTGACAGGCCTTGCGGGAGCCGTACTGAGCATGTATCGAGGCAACAGGAAGGCGGCAGTCCGTACTTATGACACGAAGCCCGGGAAGAATATTTTCAAGACAGCTATAGATGACATTACCTATTCGTTAAAAAATTTTAAATCACCCATACTGATGGCGGTCATGTTCACTATCTGTTTCTCGATCGCGATCCTGTTCTATCCCGCGATCACCGTACTTGCCGCGGCTGCCGGAGCTATTGGCGCGGTAATTGCAGATGCTTTCCCGTGGCGTATCCTCGGGTTCACCATAGACGATAATCTCGCTATACCGCTGCTTTCCGGCGCTTTCATGACACTGGTCATGATGATATAATAATTTCATCGCGCTCTAGCAAGTTATATATTGGCAGAGAAACCACATAGCCACAGGCATGTCGGAATTCATAAGCCACCCTCTGATAGTACCGGAGACAGTCGCCAGCAGGTCATATCAATTATCGCTGGCAGACAGGGCACTCGATAAGTCATGTTTAGTCGTGCTGCCGACAGGCCTCGGCAAGACAATAATAGCCCTTATCGTCATGGTCAACAGGCTTTACGGGCACGAAGGATCCAAAGTGCTGATACTCTCTCCCACAAAGCCGCTGGTAGAGCAGCATGCCGCGTTTTTCAGAAGGGTAATGACTTTGCCTCCGGAAAAGATAGCCGTGTTCACCGGCAGCATATCCCCGGAGAAAAGAGAAGAGATATGGAAAGAGTCCACTGTCATAGTCTCTACTCCCCAGGTCATCGAAAATGACATCATGTGCAGGCGGTTTGACCTGAAAGACGTCAGGCTCGTGGTTTTCGACGAGTCCCACAGGGCTACAGGTAATTACTCTTATGTGTATATAGCTAAAAAATACTTTGAGCAGTCCTCCGACCCGCTCGTACTGGGAATAACGGCATCCCCGGGAAGCACTCCCGATAAAATATTAGAGGTAAAGAATAACCTGTTCATAGAAAGGGTGGAGGTAAAGACGGAGGACGATCCCGACGTCTCGCCTTATATCCATGACAAGGATGTCGAATGGGTCAAGGTCGGAGTGCCGGATAAAGCCAACGAGATCAGGATACTGCTCGAGGCCATCATGGACGACCGCCTCACAAAGCTGAAAGAGATGGGCGTCATCTATTCCAGTAATATTAACCTCAATAAGAAGGAACTGCTGATGCTCCAGCAAAGGCTTCAGGCGAACATAGCACAGGGAGGCAGCCCGGAAAGCTATAAGGCCGTGTCGATCCTCGCCGAGGTCATGAAGGTGGAGCATGCCGTAGACCTTATCCAGACGCAGGGAGTTCTCCCCTTAAAAAGATATTTCGACAGGCTTAAGCAGGAAGTATCGGGGAAGGGAGGCAGCAAGGCATCCAGGCGCCTGATGGACGACATAAGGCTCAAGAAAGCCATTTATGTAGCTGATAATGCCGATGAGACTAACCCCAAGACTGAAAAGGTGAAGGAGATAGTCCTTGAACAGCTTTTTAATAAACCTTCATCTAAGATCATCGTCTTTACGAACTTCAGGGATACCGCGGACGTAGTGGCGAATACCCTTGCAGGTGTGCCGGGAATCAAGCCCGTAAGGTTTGTCGGCCAGGCTTCAAAACTGAACGATAAAGGACTGAGCCAGAAAAAGCAGGTGGAGATACTCAACGCTTTCCGCTCGGGGGAATATAACACCCTGATAGCGACATCCGTGGCCGAAGAAGGCCTCGACATACCTTCAACGGATATGGTACTATTCTATGAGCCGGTGCCTTCCGAGATCAGAAGCATACAGAGGAGAGGCAGGACCGGCAGGAACGCTGTCGGGCGGGTAGTAGTCCTGATGTCAAAGGGCACCCGCGACGAGGGCTCTTATTTTATCAGCCAGAGGAAAGAGAAAAAGATGTACCGTACCATGCAGAACATGAAAGACGGCCAGAATATGAGCGATATTGTAGAAAAGATAGAAAACCCTGCTCAGGGGATAGACGGAGGGAGCGAGACGGGCCGGGAAAATGACATGGTAGTCCCTGCAGGACAGATGAAGCTCGGGGAATTTAAAGAGGAAGAGAAAAAGGAGACGGAGAATGTCGTCCGGGAACAGCCATCGGATTCTATAGAGATCTATGTGGATTCCAGGGAAATGCGGTCCTCTGTCGTAAAAGAGCTTGAAAGCATGAACGCTAGCATAAAAGTGAAGACGCTTGATGTGGGAGATTACATTTTATCCGACCGCGTATGCGTGGAGCGTAAGACAGCGGATGACTTTCTAAGCACCATCTTCGATGCCAACAGGAACCTCTTTGAGCAGATAGTCTCCATGAAACAGGCATATGTAAGGCCGTTACTGATAATCGAGGGAGACGGGATCTATACGAAAAGAAGGATAAACCCGAACGTCATCCGGGGGATCATATCCTCAATAGCCATCGATTTCGGGATGCCCGTCATGTTCACTGCAAGCGAGTCCGAGACAGCGTCATTCCTGTATACCATTGCGAGGCGCGAGCAGCTTGAAAGAAAAAGGACCGTTAACCCTCATGCGCAAAAATCATCCCAGACCATGACAGAGAGACAGGAATATCTGGTATCCGCCATATCCGAGGTCGGGCCGGTCATCGCCAAAAACCTGCTGAAGCATTTCGGCTCGGTAAGGGGTATCATGGAGGCTTCCGAGGAGGAGCTTATGGCAGTGGATAAAGTAGGCGTGAAGACCGCAAGAAAGATCAGAGAGATAGTCGACGCCGAATATGTGCTAAAAGACAAGTGATCTTAAAATACGAAAAACTCAAAGTAGTGCATCTGGTTTGTAATGTACTATATCGTTTTTCTGCCACAAAGGTACACAAAGGTCACTAACTTTCACCACAAAGCGCACGAAGGCAAATAAGGACCACTAATTCTCACCACAAAGCGCACGAAGGCGAATAAGGTACACAAAGGACTTTTTCAGAAGATTATCTTATACTTAAAAAAATCGGGTACCTTCGAGCCCTTAGTGCCCTTGGTGGTGAAAAATAGTGGACCTTTGTTGCCTTTGTGGTACTAGATCAAAGATGAATATGAATTATAGAAAATATGGGACCAACTATTAAACTTTTAAAACTCGAAATTTTTGCCTGACACCTTTGCACTATCGCACAGCACATATTGTTTGAACGTGGACATTTCCTTAAAGCCCTTACGGACATAAAGCTGGATGGCGTCTGTGTTGACAGATGTTACCGCAAGTACTATCTGTCCTATCCCCGTGGCGATACACTTATTGATGAGATGATCGAGCATCAGGCTGCCAATGCCCATTTTACGGTATTTTCTTGAAACGGCGATGTCGAGTATAAGGACGCTCCCGTCCACAAGAACAGAGGAAAGAAGAAAGCCCGCCGTTTTATTGCCGGACACCGCGACCATGGATAATTCCGGCATGAACGTGCCATGTTTATTCTCGATGATACTTTGTAAAAGCACTTTTGAGCCTTCATACGAGGCGAAGAGGGGGTATACGACCTTATCCGCGGGGGCGGCCTCATCGCACATGATGCGGGACACGTCATCGAAATATTTAGAGTTCCAGTGACAGACTTTTACATCATTATACACCCCTATCGAGAATAAAGGTATTTTTCTAGTGTTCAATGCCATGCTCTTTCTTTCGATCATCACGAAGCCCATGTCCGCGGCGGCTCGGATAAATCCCTCGCTATCCGGCCATGTAAAGCTGCTTCTTACTATGTGTATGCCGAAAGTCTGGAGCCCGTTGACGATGTTAGATAAAAAGTACCTCTCTGCTCCGCGATACTCTGCCAGCAGATATCCGAAGATCAGCTCCGCCTCCTGTTCCAGCATGCGATAAAATATTACGCCTATCGTCTTCCCCTGGTGTGACAATGTAAATGCGCTGATCTCCCCCCGCTCCATTCGCTTAACGAGGCCGCTAACATACGCCCGTTCCGAATTCCCGGTATCGACAAATAGCGTCCTTATGGCCTCTTCCAGCACATCCATAACGCCTGCGGAGATCGACATCCCGATCTCATACCCATCCCCGGAGAGAGTACCTGCGCTCATGATAACCAATATCTTATACTTAAACACGTTATATTTTTCGGGATATATTAAATTAAGTCGCCTGACATATAAAAACCTGGAATATCAATGCTTAGAGCATTGAGTCAATAGCTCACAGTCCATCGTTTATTATGGTGACGTGAAAGGCTGCACATGGTCATGATGTATTTTCATCTCAAAGGCTTAACGCCTTTTTTGTGATACGTTGATTCTTTGATAAAAAAATATGACAAGACACAATTCACATTATATAACAACGAACTATGGATCGGACCTCCAAAAAACTTATTATTAACCTGTTATTAGTCATTATCCATGAAAATTTGTCTCGTGAACGCCCTATTCCATCCATTTTCGGGAGGAGTCGAAAAGCACATGTTCGAGCTTTCCCGGGAACTTGTTAAGCAAGGCGTTGACGTCACCATTGTTACGGCCAGGATATCAGGCACTGAGGAGTATGAGGAGATTGACGGAGTAAAAGTGCACAGGGTACCGTGCCTGGACATCAAGGTGCCGGGATTCTATCCGCCCCCTCTTGTATTATCACCGTTTTTTATCAGGCACCTTAAAAAGTTAGACGACAGGTATGATTTTGACATCATCCACCTTCAGAACAGGTTTTTCGTAGACTTTGACACAGCGGCCATTTACGCGAAGCTCAAAGGAAAGCCGTTCATGATGACCATACACAATGCCCGCCCTGTGGGAATATCCCTGCCGATAACGATCTTCGGGACCGCCTATGACCTGCTGATAGGAAGGTGGCCGTTCGCGATGGCGGACCGTATCATAGCTGTATCGGACTGGGTAAGGTATGACATTTCCAGGTACCGCATAGACATCAACAAGATGGTCGCAGTACACAACGGCATCAATGTCGGAGAGTTCAGGCCGTCATCTGAAAATAACGTCAGGAAGAAATATGACATAAACGATGACCCTATGCTTCTTTTTGTCGGAAGGATGATCACACAGAAGGGTTTAACATACCTGATCGATGCTATGCCGATGGTCCTGAAGGAATACCCTAACGCAAAGATATTGCTCATAGGTAGAGGGAACCTGCTGGAAACCCTTAAGTCGAAAGTCAAGGCAATGGGCCTTGAAGATAGCGTGATATTCTCCGGGTACATGTCGGAAGAGATGCTGAAAGAGGCTTACGGGACATGTGATCTTTTTGTATTGCCGTCTGTCTGGGAAGTGCTGCCCATAGCCATCCTGGAGGCAATGTCAGCGGGAAGGCCTATCGCGTGTACGGACGCAGGAGGCAATAAGGAGCTTGTGGAGGACGGCCTTAACGGCTACGTAGTCCCGTCGAGGGACCCGAAAGCTCTGGCCGATAAGATCAATCTTATGCTATCCGACCCGGAAAGAATGAAAAGCATGGGGCATGCAAGCAGAAAACGTGCCGAGGAAGAGTTTGACTGGAAGCTCATAGCTGCTAGCACTAAAAAAGTGTACGAGGACTTATTGAAGGAAAGGTCTAAAAACTAGGGGCGATCATTTTATGGCGGCTCTCGCTCACCCCTAAGTATATATTTTATCGTAGATATGCAGGATAGTGATCTTTCCGTGAGACATGAAACCGGCTGAAAGGAGCATCGAACTTGATCTCTGTCAAGGACATAGGCGCCATAATTGTGAAATTTAAGAACACGATAATATACCTTTTACTTTACGTGCTGGTAGTGTCTTCCATATCATTCCCCTTTACGGGCAATATAATTCTCCGCATGAGAGACGACCTGCTGGTAGGCCAGTATATTCTCATACAGACACAGCCGCTTGAACTAATGATGCTGCAGCTGAAGATGTCCATAATCATAGGCATTATCGCAGCGCTGCCGGTATTGTTCTATCTTGCCTATAAGCAGGTGAAAGAAAGAAAACTGGGGCACCGGCTTAAGATAAGCAAGTTAAAGCTTGCTTTATGGCTGATCTCCGCCCTGGCGTTGTTTACGGTGGGATGCGCATACTCATACTACCTGATGCTGCCCTTCGTCTTCCAGTACTTGCTCCAGAGCGCCGTCGATGTCGGAGTCGCAAACCACTGGAAAGTGACCGAGTTCATAAATTTCGCCATAATGACGACGTTCGTGTTCGGGCTCGTGTTCGAGCTCCCGCTCGTCATGACGATACTTGCGCGGTCCGGTATCGTTCCCGTGGAGATATTCAAGAGATACAGAAGGCACATGTACATAGTGATCCTCATAGTGGCTGCCCTGGTCACCAGCCCTGACGTGATAACCCAGATAATGGTAGGCGTGCCCCTGATAATATTCTACGAGCTGAGCCTGTTCCTTTTAAGGTTCACGGTAAAGCCTTCAAGGGCAAATGTAGCTTAGTATTATGTAATATTTTCATGTCGTTAAGGCTCTAAGTTTTCTAAAACTCTAATAATCCAAAGCTTCCTCGAGGCGCTGAATCACAAAAAAATGACTTAGTATACAAAGATCAGCTTCTCACTGATCAAAATAACTTGAGAGGCTCGACTGTGCGGCAATGTGGGGAACTTCCTGTTTTTCCTTTAATCCCAGCATCGTCTCGAACATCATCGCATTTTTTACCGCATTCGCCCTCGGGTGATTATTAAAGTATACCCTGACGGCGCCTTTAGCCTTCAGGCTTCCTAAGCGGCCTTTCCACGGGGCAAGCTCCTCTTCCCGGTAAACATAATCGTAGCGGTTCATCCTTCCCTTCATGTCCCTGTCCTTACCGTACCATATGTCAGGGTTGCGGCCATGGAACCTGATGTAAGCATGATCTGCCGTATCCTCGATCATGCCCGGCATGGACGGCCCGTCGACGGCGCATACTGCGACGCCCGACCTTTGGAGCAGATCCCTGACCCCGGCGTTCAGGCCCTTATCCTCGAGCCATGAGCGGTGACGGAACTCTATAGCGTAATCGAATTTTTTAGTGTCCAGGCTTTCAAGTAAACTTTGAAGGCGGCTAAGATGGTCCGTAGTTCTTTCTTCGTCGATCATCTTAAAGTAAGGCGATAGCTGTATCAATACCCCGCCAAGATACCCTGAATCGGATAAAGGCGACAAAACTTTTTCCTCGAACTCGAGAGCGTGACTGACGTCAGAAAGCAGGCTATCGTGAGTGACGCGCTTTGGGAACTTCACGGAATATTCAAATCCGGAAAATCCAGATGCCTTCGATATCCAGCTATTGACCACCGCGGCGGTAGGAAAGCTGTAATATGTGCTGTTTATTTCCGTGGTCTTGAAGAACCTGGCATAATAGGATAACCATTCTTCTTTTTTAAGATGGGGAGGGTAAAACGTTCCCACCCAGTCATCATATGACCAGCCGGAAGTACCGATAAGGACAGGCATCAATAAATTATCATCCTGTCCTGTTAAAAGCCTGATGGTTCAAGACCTGAATAGCGCATCCATTAGTTTTGTGACGAACGACGGGGACCCTGCGGGGACAAAATCATTCCTGCCGGCGAGCGATCGTGCCACGCTGTAGAACTCGGACGCTATTCGCGAGTTCGGACTGGCCAGCACGACCGGCACTTTATCCTTGCGCCTCGTCCCGGGGTCTTCGGGCAGCATCGCGATGACAGGCGTCCCGAAATATTCCTCGACCTGGGAACGTGTGAACTGGGGGTTTTTCATGTCAAATCGGTTCAGCACTATGCCTATGACATTCACTCCCAGTATGCGAGCCATCTCCTGCACCTTTATTCCGTCAGTCATGCTTCCTTCGTCAGGGTTAAGCACGAGTATCAGATGGTCAGAGGCGAGAAGGGATAGCGCGACCTCTTTGTTATATCCTGCGGGAGTATCTATGACTATAAAGTCAGCGTCACTTGAGAAATATTCGATGACGTCATTGAGAAGGTCCCTGTCCATTTTTAAGAATCCTTCGATGGATAATCCGCTGGGCACTATCAGGAGGTTATCGTTAAAGACCTTATACGCGGCTTTATCAGGCTCTGCCTCCCCTGACAGGACCTCGTGCAGGGTTGCTTTCATGTTTTGAGGATCGATGCCGATGTATGTGGCAAGATTGCTCATGCTGGCGTCTGCGTCCATGATGACCGTCCTGGATCCCATCTCGGACAGCGCCACGCCAAGATTTATGGAAAAAGTCGTCTTCCCGGTACCGCCTTTACCCGCGCCTACCGAGATGACCGTGCCGCGTTTTCCCGGATTCGCTATGGGTGATGACTGTGGTAAGACAGACAGGCTTTTACAATTATCAGGGGATCCTTGCTCCACTTCAGGTCGTATTTCTACTGGCCCATCTACATCCGCATGTTGTTCCGACCTTAAGGAAGGCTTCACGGACGCCATCCCGGCCAGAAGGCCTGCATCTCCCTGTGACGGTCGTTTTTTCATATAATGATTATTGAGCGTTTCCCTGGTAAGTGAAGTGTATATGAGTTCCTTCACGTCACCCGGGTTGACGTTAGGTATCCTCCAGGTAATTTTGCCTCCGGAGGCTGTTGCCATAGGCGCCACGCCTCCTGATCTCGCGAAGCATATCATGCCGGAAAGTGATACCGGATAAAGGTCCTCGACTGTCACGTCCTTAAAGCTATTTTCCCCGTTCTTCAGAAAGATTATCATTCTTTCATTGACATCGTCCCAGTGCTTTATTATCTCAAGCCCGGTGTCGGCATTGGTGATTTTTATCATGTCTTCCATACTAACTATACTTATTTTCATTTTATTGCATATAATGTTTTCCGGGTAAATTATATGGCATAGGGAAGTTCGGAGCTATTTCTGCGAAGACTTTTAATATTAAAAAGTCTTAAGGCAATTGAACAATATGGTCGATCAAGTCACTAGCATTTTAAAGGAGTACTCCGTCCATACCGATAATAAAATGAATGAGATAGTAGAGAGCCGAAAACGCGTCGGCCACCTGTATGATATGATGAAGTATCATCTCGGCTGGATGGATGAAAACTTTAATCTGTCCAGGGCCAGCGGAGGTAAGCAGCTCCGCTCCACTATGTGCCTCTTATCTTGCGAGGCTATCAGCGGTGACTTCAACAAAGCACTGCCGGCGGCTGCAGGCCTGGAACTTATCCATAATTTCTCACTCATCCATGACGACATAGAGGACGGTGACGAAAAGAGAAGGCATCGCGACACGCTCTGGAAAGTATGGGGCGTGCCCCAGGCGATAAACACCGGGGACGCGATGGATGTCATAGCGAACATCGCGATACTAAGCCTCGAGGACACGGTAAAGCCGAAGGTGCTCGTGTCGATAATGAAGGTCTTTAACGACATGGTCATCAGGCTCTGCGAAGGCCAGTACCTGGACATGGATTTCCAGACCAGGGAAGAGGTCACCGTGGACGAGTATATTGAGATGATATCCGGCAAGACAGCGGCGCTCATAGAGGCATCGACCGGGATAGGCGCAATGATCGCCACCGAAGATGCGGACATCATAGACCGCTTCAAGACATTCGGATTCAAAATCGGTATCGCATTCCAGATACAGGACGACATCCTGGGAATATGGGGAGACCCCGCGACGACCGGTAAATCGGCCAAGAATGACATCCGCAACAAGAAAAAATCGCTGCCGGTCCTGTATGCAATGCAAACCTCGGCGGAAAAGGAAGAGCTGAAAAACCTGTACAGGAAGGAAACCCTTACCGAGGATGACATATCAAGGATCTATGATATTTTAACAGCTGCAGGATCCCTTGAGTACACCCAGAGTATGGCAAACAGATACAAGGATGAGGCGATGTCCCGGCTGGAAGGCCTGTATCCGGGTAGCGAGCCCATGAAGAAGCTCCATGAGATCGGAAAATTCCTGGTCGAAAGAGACTATTAGCACTGACAGGGGTTGAAAACCCCTCACTACTTTTATATTATCACCGTAAAAAGATATTTTAATCATGTGACTGTTTTGATATCTGATCTTTTGTACATCGCAGAGACGATCAATATCATAGATATATATAATAATAAATACGAGGATTAAGAGAGGAAAAACAGTGAGCGTTCGTGAAGTGCTTGAAAAACTCTCTGCAGGAGAGATAGACATTGAAACAGCCCAGAGACTTTTAAAGCTTGACTATGTGGAAAGGATAGGCAACCATACAGTCTTCGACATGACTCGCGAATCAAGGTCCGGCATACCGGAGGTCATATATGCTGAGGGAAAGACCCCCCGGAAAGTGTCTGACATCGTAGAAAGAGTAGTATCCCAAAAGGGCATGATAGCGGTATCAAGAGCATCGGAGGCGGACCACGCCGAGATCATCCACAGGATAGGTACCGAAGGCGTCGTGCACAACCGGGAAGCCAGGATGATAATCGTTGACAGGCGAAAGGATAAGCCATCTAATGTCGGCAGGATAGGAGTGCTCACCGCAGGCACGTCGGACATTCCCATAGCAGAAGAAGCTGCATGCGTAGCTGAGATAATGGGCTGCGACGTGATAAGAGGATATGACGTGGGCGTGGCAGGCATTCACCGCGTGCTCGAGCCTCTGAAGACAATGATATCCGAGGATGTCGCATGCGTCATAGTCGTGGCCGGAATGGAAGGCGCTTTACCCTCGGTAGTAGCCGGAATGGTCGGAGTCCCCGTGATAGGCGTCCCCACCAGCGTAGGTTACGGGCTTGGAGCAGGAGGCATAGGTGCTTTGACCACGATGCTGCAATCATGTGCTCCCGGGCTTGTGGTGGTCAACATCGATAACGGCTTCAACGCAGGTGCCACGGCAGCCCTGATTGCCAGAATGCGGAAAAGTTCGCTATAAGTGGTTCTTATTTTTACCCGTTGATTCCCGTTCCAGATGAATATTGAATGTTGCAGGATGCTCTCACATCATAGGGAGCAAAATGGTAACCCTGGCCCACAACATTCTACCACAAAGTCAAACTAAGGCCCACAATCTTTCACCACTAAATCTTTGATGAGCGGGTTCTTGCTCAGATTTTAATAATGAAAGAACGTGTCGTAACTACCGGTCTTTGAGATGAAGTTTTTATGGTTGTGCCTGTCGGATGGCAGGTAGACACATAACCTCACAGAAACACAAAAACACAAAAATATTTTATATGATTTTTTAAGGTCACGAAAACCCTAAGAATTTACTCAATAAATCACGAATGCTCTAGTATCACCGTCAACGCACTAACACCTCTAACGCCCGGCTCAACGCACTAACCCCTCTAAGTCACCAACTCTAAAACAAGACCCGAACATTCTCCAAAAACACGAAATCTTAACTGCACGGTTGACGTTTAAAAGACTATTATATCTGTTATAGGTCAAGGGGAACACAAACCGGGATATTAAACTTTCGTGCTTTGGGGAATGTTCGGGTCTTGTTTTAGCGTTAGTGACTTAGAGCAGGTTGGTGCGTTGAGCCGAGCGTTAGGGCTGTTTGTGCGTTGACGGTGATACTTGAGCCCTTTGTGGTTTGGTGAGTAAATTCTTAGTGCTTTTCGTGACCTTAAAAATCATATAAAAAAATTTTTGTGTTTCTGTGTTTTTGTGAGGTTATGTGTCTACCTGCCATCCGAAAGGCACAACACTAGAACATCGATCTCATAACGGATGTTATATACTAATTTTTAAAAAGACCATCCATAAGTTTTTCATGGGAACGCACAAGGAGCTCAAGGGTACAAAAAGGACTTTTTTGAAGGTGTCCTATACTTAAAAAATTAGTGTACCTTTCTCGCCTTCGTGCGTTTTGTGGTTGGAAACCGTGCCCTTTGTGTGTCCTTTGTGGTGATAGAGAAGAGGAAATAAACCCTCGAATTTAGGAACTATAATTTACGAACTTATATTACTCTACATAATTTTTTGAGATAGGTTTAATTTATTTTAGCGCATATATAGTGATTAGAATCTATAAGGACCGGGAATTCTTATACAGGAGGGTGTCATATGACTGCGGTATCAGTGTGTCAAACGTTTTTCTATGCGATACACGATCTCCGCGCTGACTTACCCGTTTGCTGACGGGTCGGTAAGGCCCGTATCATTTGCCTGATCTCGGGCATGAGAAACTTTTTGAACTGCGGAAACCAAATAAAAATCATTACAGGGTAGAAATGCCAGTACAAAGCATTATATTTGGCGTAGACATCGTTAAAGGCTCAAGCAGATCGAGGGAATCTCCGCGATATGCGGTGGTCATCCTGAATGGGGACATGTTAAAATTCCCGTCCGTCAGCCGTTTCAAACTTTTAAGAATGATCAAGCAGTATCGCCCCGCGATACTCGCTGTGGACAGCATAACCGAATTAGCGGAAAACCGTAAAGATCTCGTGAATTTTCTCAAAAGGCTTCCTCCTGAAGTTAAGCTGGTCCAGGTGACCGGTAACGAGAGACAGATACCGCTGACCAAGCTCGGCCATGATGCGGGAATATCCTTTAATCCGCTGATACCGGAAGAAGAAGCCTTTGTATGCGCATATCTCGCATCCATTGGCGTGGGGTATGTCGTATCGGTGTTCGAGGACAGGACCGTGATCAAGGTCAGCAGGGGACGCTCTCCGGGCAGGGGAGGATGGAGCCAGAACAGGTACAGAAGAAAAGTACAGGGAATGGTAAGGGAAAAGGTGAGAGACATAGAGAGTAAGCTGAAGGGAAAAGAGTTTGAGCTTTCTGTCACCGAGGGCTTCGGAGGCCTGGTGAACGGGACATTCGTAGTAAATGCAAAGCGCTCTGAGCTCGGCATCCATAACTCAAGGGAGGAGGATGTCCAGGTGACGGTGACGAGCGTCGAGAAGGACACCATCGAGTTCATCCCGCTTGAAAGAAAGCGCCGCGAATACATAATCGTAGGGATAGACCCGGGCACCACCATAGGCGTATCGATACTGGACCTCAACGGTAAGCTCATAGACGTCGTCAGCTCCCGGGTGATGTCTGTCCCGGACATCATCGAATACATCAGGGACAGGGGAAGGCCGGTCGTAGTCGCTACGGACGTCGTACCGCCGCCTAATACCGTCGAAAAGATCAAGAGAGCGTTCAACGCCGTTCTTTTTGTGCCTAACGAAAGGATACCGGTTGATGAAAAGATAAGGCTGGCAAGCCCATACGGGTATTCGAACAGCCATGAAAGGGACGCGTTATCGGCAGCTGCAAAAGCCTTTAAGACTTATAAGAACAAGTTCGCCCGTATAGAAAAGAAAACACCTTCCCATATGAACTCGGACGATGTAAAAGCGCTGGCCCTCGAAGGCAAGTCCATAGACGTGGCCCTTAACATATTGAAGCCCGCGCCGACCGTTCCGAACAATACTCCGGGCATACATGAGCCTGTCGAGGTCACTCCGGCCGATGAAAAGATAGCAGAGCTTAGAGAGCAGTTAAGTAAAAAGGATGAGCAGCTCGCTAACTTAAGGTCGTACGTAAATGACCTGAAAGGCGATATATCCCGCCTGGAGAACCGGATGGTCTCACAGGAGAAGGTCATCTCCAGCCTTAAAAACAAGGGCATCGATGATGCCAGAAGAAGCAAGGAGGTCACCATAAGGGACCAGGAGATCGCACGCCTTAAAAAAGAGCTTACGGATACTAAAAAACGCAACTCGGACCTCAGGTCTAATATCGACAGGCTAAAGCAGATAAGGGTCCTGGAGTTCAGGGGAGATAAGTCGCCCGTCAAGATCATAGAGAACCTCTCCAAGGACGCGATCATCGCATGCGATAAGAGACTGGGATTAAAGCCCGGTGACATCATATTCGTCAGGGATGCCGGAGGCGGCGTTCAGGCGGCATCATTGCTCATAGAGAGAGGGATTAAAGCCGTTATCAAAGGAACTGATATGTCGCACCTTGCAGAAGAAAAGTTCACAGAGGCAAAACTGCCCGTAATATCCAGGGAAGAAGTGAGCCTAAAGATAGTGGATGATTTCGCCGTGCTTGACCCGAAGCGCCTCGAGTCCGCCATGGAGAAGTGGGGGGAGATGCTGAAGGAAAGGGAGAAAAAGAAGAGCGAAGAGTGGTTCCATGGCATCGTGAACGAGTACAAGGTGCAGCGCAAGAAAGAGTTCAGAAAGGCGGGACAGGTTTAGTACTCTGTCCCGAAGGTCTTTTGGTCGCTAAGGCACTTATTATCGCGTTTCTAGATACTAACCGGTAGAGCCTTAACGATAAGATCATCATATGGAGCCTATCATCCCGGCCTGGCTTTCAAAGTACGGGCGGGACACTTCAACCCCTTTTACGGTCTGGTCAGTGGCGTTGACATAGGTCTTTATCTGCAAGTACGAAGATACGCCTGTGTTCCTCAGGTCATACTTGTATTCCGTGACGTCCAGCCAGGTATCTGTTCCTGGTATCATACTGGTGTCCATGGTTTTGGATGCGAATCCCATTATAGAATCCTTCGAGACTCCGAGGTCATAGTGTATGTTCGGATGCAGGTTATTTACATAATGATCATAGGCGATTGTCTGTACTGTCGTTGAAGTGATGCCTTTTACCTTATGGTCGGTCTTATTGATGCGATATATGTTTATCCAGCCTGATACTCTGGTCATGTTTTCCGAATAATACTTACCCAGCCCGATCAGCACCTCGTCCTCGTCCATCATTCCCGGGCGAGCGTCCAGGCTGATGCTGTAAGGGTCCGCAGGGTCCAGCACGGCCGAAAGATCCGGGGTCATGATCGTATCAGCTTTCACCGTTATGCCCTCGTATTGAAGGTCCATGAACTCCCCCGGGTTGGCTGACTTCCATGCCCTTTCTGCGGCATCCATGTCAGGCAGATACTCCGATATTATGAGCTTCGCTATCTGCCTCTGCTGATCCTTATATGTTTCAAGCTCATCATTTACCGAGCGTAGAGCATAATAGCTCGATATGTTCATGAGCAGGAGTATTATGATGACAATTGCGATGCCTGCATAAACGATGATCTGTTTACGTTCCATCTCTTAAGACTTCCTTCTAAAACTACATTTGATTAACGCTTCGCTTTGATATATACCTGTTCTAGGTTTTGGGGATACGATAAGGGATTTTATGCGGCTAAAAATTTAAAATAAATTATAAAAAATATAAAAAACAGGAAAATAGCTCAAATAATACAGAAATATGTCATATATAGAGGTAAATTTATTAAGTTGAAACGTGATTATAGCCAATTGGCATTAATAAAAGGCAGATAATGCCCTGATGTTAAAATGCGGATTTCAAACGAGTAGCATGTGATTATCAAGTCGCTATCGTTTATGGTGAAAACATGGACATTTCGGTTGTAATACCAGCGTACAACGAAGAGAAATATATCGAGAAGTGCCTGAAGTCTCTTTCCAGGCAAGACTTCAAAGGGAATTACGAGATCATCGTATCCGATGGTAGCAGCACTGATAAGACAGTGAAGATAGCCAGGAGATATGCTGACCAGGTGATCATTGATGCCAAGTCTACCATAGCATATGGAAGACAGACAGGCTCCCTTGCGGCAAAATATTCTATACTTGCATACACCGACGCAGACACGCACATACCGTCGGACTGGCTAAGCAACATCGCAGCAAGCATGAGCGATGAGAAGGTAGTTGGCGTGCACGGTAAGCTATTGCCGCTTGACGGAAATCGCATAGAGGAAGACTTTTGCAAATACATCATCCCGCCTTATTCAAAATTTATGGTCCATATCAACAAGCCCTCTGTCCCCGGCTCTAATTTCGCGGTCAGAAAATGGGCTTTCGACAGGGTAGGCGGTTTCAACACAAAGCTGGTCACAGGGGAAGATGTCGATATCTGTGCCAGGATAAAGAAACTCGGTAAGTTCGTATATAATCCGGACGCCCTCGTATATGTCTCGACCAGGCGTGTAAGAGAATGGGGATATTTAAAGATGATTTCGCATTACACGAGCAACACTATCCTCACCCACACGTTCGGCAAGCCCCGTACAGACTATGATGCGATCCGTTGATAAAGGCACTAAAAAATATTTAACTTTTTTAATCCAAAAATTATGGTACTACAATAATGTGATCATCGCCTTATAGAACGGTGATCTGATAGTGTTGTAAGTTGATGTTGTCCACTTACATCATAAAGGCAGCACACAAATTTCCATGACGCAAATTAATGAACTTAATCTCCTCTGGTTATTTTTTCATAGTCTACCCTGGCGCGGACTATCTTTGGAAGCCGCCCGTACGTTGCCATCTTATCGCCGATGATCCCGAGTGCCCCCTGTATTTCGGGCATTCCTTTTAAAAAGTCAAAAGCGGATTCAAGAGAGGTACTGTCAACGATCCTGTTCCCGAGAGCGGTGGCGGATGCGTCGGCCAGTGACACGTTTTCCGATATGACCATGGCCGCGTCCGAGTTCCCCAGGCTGATAGAGGGGCCTACGGTCCCGGCGGACGTGCATATTCCCAGTATTGTGTCCCTTCCGGGTATCTCCAGGGCAAGCCCTTTTATCGGCGATTCTCCGGCATATATGCCTGCCAGTACTGGCTCGTCGTTTATCACGGCAATGTCGCCCCCGTTATCAACCAGCGCGAACGAAGCTCCGGCCTTTACCATATCCTCTACGGCTATCCAGGCTATGGTGCCGGCCACGGCGGCCATGGGCCCTACGCCAGCGATCCGCGATGCGTCCGCCATTCGCTTCACGACTTCCGGTGCTCCGGCATCGCAATGATAGGGGTCGAAAGTTACCTTAAAATAGGGGTCTTTCAGTATATACTGCTCAAGTTCGGCCCTTGAACGGCGGATGGAAGCCATGCAGACATCATGGTACTTTTCCGCGGCAATAACTGTGACGATAGTCTCTTTTATTTGGTACTTCGCGGTCTTTCGCATCCGGTATACCTCGCGTGAGGCGAAAAATAATAAAATGGGCGTATCAGTTTTCCGGGAGCTTGATGACACCCACAGGGCATGTATTGACACATGTCCCGCACTGAACGCATTCGGACTCGTCAAACTTTACGCGCCAGTCATATTCATAGGATATCGCGCCAACAGGGCACACCGAAACACATGCTCCGCAGTGCACGCAGTTCACTTCGTCCCTTGTTATAGGCACGTCAAGCCTTGTGACGTCCACCATCTTTTTCCTGAGGTGCTCTACGACCATCCTGCAGTTCTCTTCGGGGACGTTCACGACCAGTTCGCCCATGGAGCTTTCTACCTTGGCACGCTCGATCTCGAGCATGACACCTGTCTCCAGGACGGTCTCGGCTATGATCGGCTTCCTTATGATCTCTGAGTTGAACCTTAACAGCAGCTTCATTTTTGGACACCTCTTGCAAGAAGCTTACTCAGTCCTTCGCCCGTTACGATGCCGATGACCTTTTTATCGCCGTCGATCACGGGAAGTGCCGAGATATTATACCGCTCCAGCAGCCTTACGGCCAGGTCCACGGGATCGTCAGGCCCTATGGTTATGACGTTCTTTGTCATGATGGGTTCGAGGCTGTCACGCTTTGATAGCGCCACGGCTTTCGATACGTCCCATGCGGTGACTATACCCACCAGCTTTCCGCCGTCGTCGACGACCGGCAGGTGGTTGAACCTGTCCTGTATGATCTTTTTTGCGGCCTCGTCAACGCTGAACCCGCGCCTTATGGTGGCGACGTTTCGCACCATTATGTCTTTTACCAGAGGCATGACTTGCGACTCCTTCATGGGCTTAGACAGCGACTGGCGAGTCAGGTTCTCTGCCGGAGATGAAAGGAAGAACTTTCCTCCTTTGATCCAGCTCTTTAGCTCCGCAGCTACCTTTCTTGCGTTATAGAAGCTTGACAGCGATGATGTTTTGACCTCCTTCCCGTTAAGGTCTACCATGCCGCTTTTTAGCTCCTCGTAGGATACTTCCCTGAGAGCCGGCTTGGACCTTCTCGGAACTGAGTAATCATATATGGTGGTCTTAATGTCCGCGTCGCTGACTGCCGTGAACTTTGCCATGTCATCGTTAAGAATGGGTATGGGTATGCCGAGGCCAACGAACATCGACGTGCCGTACTTATAGATGGAAGCGGCCCTGATATAGTCCCTGCTCATCTTTTTAAGGTCCCCGGTCACTGCAAGCGTACCGAAGCCGCTGCCGGGATTATGCTGGGTCCCTTCCGATATTATATAGCCCGGGGCTCCTCCGAGGAATATCCTCGTGCCGACCCCTATCGTGCGATATTCGGGATCGTTTGACAGCGGGGATAAAACTCCCGCTCCGGAGTAGGTTATATTACCATAATGCGGCAAAAGCGTGCCCATATATGTATAGATCGCCTTGCCTGAGCCATTAGTGGCCGAGTTATAGTTCTGGTACCCGTTACGCGGGTTTACCATCATTGCCTGGTTGATGTCATTGATAGTGATAGATGTCTCGACATATTTTCTCGGGTAGCAATCCGTCCCGTATGCAGTAGCCTTTAATGTCACCTCTTTTCCTGAGATGAGGTCTTCGATGACATGTGAGCCTCCGTACTCTATCCCTTTAGTTTCGGAGATCTGGGTCGCGCCGATATATGCGTCGATAGCGGCTATGCCCGTATATGCCTCCACATCGTTAAGCCATACTTTTTGCATTTTTATGGGAGGGTCTGAATGCCCGAAATTGAGGAACGCTCCTGACGAGCACATAGCGCCGAAAGTACCGGTAGTAACTACATCCACCTGCCGGGCCGCCTCTTCCACGCCGACTTCCTGGACAAGAGATGTCATCTCTTCTGCCGTTATCACGTGTACGGAACCGTCTCTTATTTTTTCGTTTATTTCTTCAATTGTCCTCTTTACCATTGCTACCACTACTAAATCTACACAGCAGTAATAATACTTATGACTATTTATAATTGCTGGTAATAATCATGACCGCGTTGCCATATTATGAAAGTAAGGCATAACGTATCAGGCCCCTTGACGTGATACGCCGGTCGATGACGACATACATGATAATATCTGATAACATCAATACACGAATACTTTATGTTGAATGCGGCCGGGAGCTGATTTAATGCCGCAGCTTGTTTTGATCGGCAGCAGGCAGGGTTATCAGGAACTTGGCGCCCTTTTTATAATCCCCGGGTACGCGGTCATCGACGCGTATTTCGCCGCCATATTTTTCCACGAGGTTTTTTACTATATGTAGCCCCAGCCCTTTTCTTGACCCGCGCTTAAATATATAAAACAGTCTCTTTTTAAAGTCGTCATCTATACCGGTCCCGTCATCTTCATAGATTATACGGTAACAATCCTTTTTACCTGACTTTATTTTCTCGACCCTTATCCATATGGTCACTTCGTCTCTTGAGTATTTCACGGAATTGTCCAGAAGGTTCGCGAAAATCTCACCTATGAGCGGTGTCGCGAGAATGTACGATCCGGGAGCCGGCTCATAGTTTATTTCCACCTTTTTGTTGGCGATCTTTTTGTAATATTTGATCGATTCAAGTATCGCGTCATTCAGGTCTACCCTGCTGAAAGCCTCTTCGAAATATTTTATCCGCTGAAGCTTTTTTACGTTATCGATCAGGCTAGAGCTCTTCGCTATGGCATCTATGGCCTGTCTTATGGGACCGATTATGTCCTCGCTCGCGTCCTGAAGCTTTATCTCGGTCATCTCCAGGTTTCCAAGGCTGACCTGGTTCATATTATTGACATCATGCGCCAGCAGATCGAGGTATAGCTCCGCCTCATTACGGGATTCGATAAGCTCTTTTTCAAGCTGCTTTCTTAGAGTGACGTCCATACCGAAACGTATAACACCGATGACGCTCCCGTACTCGTTCCTTAGGGCGGTCTCTGTCCATGAGATAGTGCGTTCACCATCGTTTTTTATCTTTATAGGCTCATCCACGGTCCTCGGATAAGCGTTCTTTATCATCAGTTCCACATATTCTTCCCGCTTCTTTGACGGTTCCGCGGGATGAAATAGCTCATAAAAGTCCTTTCCAAGTACCTCATCCTTATCGTAGCCGGATATCATTTGCGCCCCGCGGTTGAACAGGGTGATCCTGCCCCTGACGTCTGTCGCGACGATAAAGACGTTAGAGGTCTCAATTATACTTCTTGCAAGCTCCTTCTCTCTTGTAAGCTCCCTTGTCCTGTTCTGGACCATAGCTTCAAGGCCTTTTGAATATTCTTCCAGTGCCGCGGTCTTATCCCTTATAAGCTTCTCCATGTAGCTCAGGTCTTCCCCGATGGTCGTAGGCTTTAGCGCTTCGATGATCTCATCCGCCTCCGAGCCCCACTGGTCCCTGGTCTTTACCGTAAAAGAGCATATATTGTCACCCATCGCCTCGCACGACCGCTCCAGGCATATGGCTTCATGCCCGAGGAATGCGGAGCAATAGCCGCTGGCATACCCCATTAGAGTCCAGCAGACCGGCTCGTCGGACTCCCCGAAATATTTTTTATGCTCCAGGGCCTCATACGAGTCGGTCCATATACCTTCCATATAAAAAAGCCCGGCTTCACGGTCAAAGGTCAGCTTTTTCGTCCTGACCCTGGCCACTCCCTCGATTGAGTGAAGCATCGGCCCTGCCTTCATCCAGTCCTCTTCAGAATCCCAGTCATATTTTTTCTTCAGGTCAAGGGCATCCCGGTAGCCGCTGGCATAGCCATATCTCATAAGGACCCCCATTGCCAGCCGCTTTCCGATAGTGCCTATTAGCTGCTTTCTCAGGTTACCCAGCGACTCTGCACTGGTAAGAATGAACCTATCGTCGCCTATCTTGATGAAACCATCAGGCGTAAAGTCTATCATGTCCATGCTGATGTCGCTGAATTTCATTAATATAAAATAAGATAATAAAATATAAAAAGATAATTTATAATGGATCGCGCCCGGATAGGCATCGATTTTATTTATGTTCTTCTGATGGCCTGGAAAATTTCTTTTCAAGCGCCTCCCTGTATAGCATATTATAGGAACAGAAAGGTATTACCCTGCCGTCGGGAAGCGCATAGTGTATGCCGCAGCTCCTGAGCCTTTCCAGGTCGATGTTATACGGGTCCTGGAAATGCATCGCCCCGATGAATAGCGCGTTATCATGGAACTGGCAAAGCGCGTCGATGGACCTGCCCCTTATGAAGCTCCTGATTATGCCATGATAGTCCAGGTTTCCGGGCATCTTCTCCCGGTCTACATACTTCGGGACTTCCTTGAGCAGCCTTTCTGTGACCATCACTTTCGAGAACCTTGAGTTCTTAAATTCTATGCTGATACTTTCCAGGGTGTTTAAGAGACCGCTGACATCCACGAACCTTGTGACCGGTATCATCTTATTCCCTTCGATGAACACATACGTTCCGCACCCGCAATGGGGATGGACCGTGAACCTGACCTGGCTTTCATGTGACCATGTTTCTGCCAGGTCTGAGATCGGGGTCACGCATGGCACAGGATAGAAATCGTCCTTCGTGATCTCCCCGGATGTCTGATCTTCCAGTAATCCCATAAAGTCCGGTATGGTGATCCTTTGCCTTTGAAGCTCGGAGCTTTCGATCCTTCCGGTAAAGGACACAGGCTGGAAATTAACCCCCCTCACGACGTCAAGGTTCTCTATCGCGAACCGCACTATGTCGCCTACCTGGCCGCTGTTGACATCTTTGACGAGCGTCGGGACTAGCACAATGTTATCGAGGCCCGTCTCCCTCATGTTTGATATGGCTTTCAGCTTAAGGGGAAGAGCGTTAAAGCCTCTGGCCCGGACATAAGGCTCTTCCGTGACCCCATCAAATTGCAGGTATACGGTTGACAGAGGGGACTTTCTCAACTCCCGGCAATAATCCTTGCTCGCGGCAAGCTTAACGCCATTCGTGGCGATCTGTATCTGTATGAATCCCATTTCCTTTGCCATCTTGATTATTTCGGGAAGGTCTTCCCTCATAGTAGGCTCTCCGCCAGCGAACTGTACGGCATAGCACGGGACGGGCTTTTCGTTGCGAAGCACCGTCATCATGTGCCGGATCTCTTCGAACGACGGCTCGTACACATAACCGCTTTTCTTTGCGTTGGCGAAGCATATCGGACATGATAGGTTGCATCTGTTGGTAACGTCTATATTGGCAAGAAGCGTATGCGACCTGTGACCGGGGCATATGCCGCAATCATAAGGACAGCCCCTGGAGATTGTTGTCATAGGATCGCTGAGGCCGTTGCCGATGGCACGATAATTCAGGAACCTGCCATATATCCGGCTATCAGAATAGTAGATATCGCTGAACACTCCGTGCGCCTTACATTCTTTTGATAGGATCACTTTTGTCCCGTCGTCCAGGATCTCGGCATCCACCACCGCCAGACACTCAGGACATAAGGACTTCGTATCCGATATCTTAGTTATTAAAGTCTCATCCTGTATCTTACCGTCTTTTAATTCAGGGTAAGACACCGATCTTGTCACAGCCATAATAATTTTCCCTCTTATACCTTTATTTTTTATCACGTTCGTTATGATGGGTTTACATTATCCGAAATTTTTCTAATACAATATCAAATGAAACATAACTAATTTGTTGTTATTTTAATACTAACTGTATTGTTACTATAATAATAGAAATTTATATAAAGTTTACGCACCATTCAAAAATACATGAGCGACGAATGGGTTGTGGACTCCTTTAAGCGCCTTGGGCTAACGGAATATGAAGCCCGGGCATATATGGCTTTGAACCGGATCAAGGCAGGAACTGTCTCAGACATACATGTGGCGTCCGGAATACCTCGATCAGCCATCTACGGTGCGCTTACGAAACTTGAAGAGAAAGGGCTGATAGAGGTAGAGCACGGTAAACCGATGCGTTACAGGAGTATAATCCCTTCAAAGGCAATGAATAAGATAAAGAGCGCCATCGACGATGAGCGCGATAAGGTCCTGAACTACCTGGAAGAGGCCCATGCAAGGGGCGAGAACGACGAAGCTTCCGAAGCCGTTTGGACCATAAGGGGCGTTAAAAACCTGTATAATAAGCTGTCAGATACGCTATGCGACGCGGAAAAGGACATCATACTCATTGCGACCGACCCCATATTCGTAGAATTAGAAAAACACTACTCCATATTCGGGAATATCAGGCCGATCATCAACAGAAGGATCGAAGAGGGAGTCAGGGTCCGGGTAGTATGCACCCAGGGATCGGATGTGGACCTGATCAGGTCCGAGATACCAAAAGTCGAGATAAGGGTCATCGACCCGTCTAAACCCTCATCCAAACTGGATTTCAGGGGAGGTGTCCTCATGGTGGACAACGCCGAAGTTATGATAAGCATCCTGGATAAAATGGTACAGGGAGAGGGCAAGGACATCACGGCAGTATATACACGCATGGACAGTATGATATCCGTATTCAAGCATTTTGCCGAGGTCGAATGGGACTCGGCGCTGCCGGTATAAGCATAATGCCGGATCGCCCGTTATTTTTCTTCATGATAATTTTTTACAAGACGACAAAAAAGATTACGTAAGTTAACCACAAAGGCAACTAAGAACACGGCTTTTTAACCACGAAGCGCACGAAGGCAAATAAGTACACCAGTTTCCACCACAAAGCGCACAAAGGGACACAAGGGTACACAAAGGACTTTTTTTAGAAATTCGGTATATATCTAAAAAAATTAGTGGTCCTTGTTCGCCTTCGTGCGCTTCGTGGTTAAAATATTGGTGTCCCCTCTTGGCCTTTGTGTTAAGTTTGATCAATTATGAATTGATGGATACACATAAAAGCTCACAGGACAGAGAATAGATGACACAGTAGATCCTCTTATGCCGGCAGGAAGAATAAATACTTGCGATGAAATTGTACATACGCAAAAACATTTGTCGCAGTGTATAGCATTATTCAAACCATTGCTGAAGGAAAAATATAGCGCTTGATCTTTCAGATATAGTGTTTATCTATTATAGGGTCTTCATAGTATAATTTAAGGAGAGATGACCCATGAACATAGAATTTTTTCTCAGCGCGACGATAGCGATATTCGTTATGGCGGACCCGTTCGGTAATATTCCCATATTCCTTTCGCTTACGAATTTTATGAGCGGTACTGAGAGAAGGTATGTGATCACCAAGGCTTCAGTCGTCGCAGGCATCATACTCATAGTGTTCGCATTGATCGGAAAAGAGTTCATGGATATTCTTGCCGTATCGATCAATTCGCTGCGTATAGCCGGAGGTATCCTTCTGCTCATCATAGCGTTCGACATGCTCATGGGGAAAGAGACCAGGGCTAAAAAGACGGACTCTTCGCCGCCGGAAGTGGACGAGGAGTACGGCTCAGTGGCGATCACACCCATGGCGACACCCTTGATCGCAGGCCCGGGAGCGATGACCGTCACAATGGTATACATGAATGAGGCGATAGGTTTTGATAAGATATTCATCCTGGCCGCCATTGTCCTGGCCATTCTGGTATCATGGATCATACTTGTGAACTGTGACTTCCTGTTCAGCATATTCCGTAAGGATGGGACCAGGGTGCTGACAAAGGTGATGGGTATAATCCTTGCGGCGATAGCTACGGAAATGGTCATCGGCGGCCTTAGCGGGGCTTTCCCTGCCTTGCTAGGATGAGGATGATATATAATCGGTGAGCGTTTTTTGGTTAATATGCAGGAGGGATTAATCGGAAAATAATCCTTTTTTAACAGGATAATATCGTTTTATTTTATGTAATTAATATAAATATGGAGTACTATAATATTTTTGGCGTATTGTATGAGGCTGAAAGTGTTATTTGCAATAATTTTGATAATTGCGGTCCTGACTATGGGATTCATATTTCCCAGGGGCGCTATATACTATGAAGAGAAAGCGAACGTTGTCCTGAAAGTGATCGGCAATACCCATACCATAAAGCCATCCGGGGAGTTTGTCATACCTGAAAAGCCTTTACAAAAGTCCGCGAGGGTAGTGACAATGTACTCCGATGACCCGGAAATAGAGAAATACCGCTCATACAGCCTTATCATTAATTACTATACGGCTCCGGAGCCTCCCGGATTTACAGAGAATTTCCTTGATGATTTTGTAAGAGGCGCCATAGTAGGCGTGGATGAATACAGGCTGGAAGGAAACAACATTACGGTATTTATCGGCAATACGCCTGACTGGAAAGATCAGATACGCCTCATAAGGGATCAGGATATGCCGACAAAGGAAATAAAATTATTTAAGATAAGTTTTGACCTTCTTGACACTGGCGTCTATAGCCCGGACATATCAGGTTTTAAAAAATACCCTTTTGAATACAATAATAACCCATTTTCCAGGATCGGTAACAACCGTGATTTCGAGGGATACCCGAATTTCCCTGAACAGGGGTCGGTATTCAAATGGACATCGAATGATAGCGCCTCAGAGCTCGGTCTTAGAGGTGTGGCAAATTACCTCGGATTTTCATATGAGCCCTTTAACGCAGCTCTGCTATGTGAGGGAGAACTGTATTACACGGGACAGTCCTTTGACGGGAAAAAAATATATGTCTCCGCGCTTTGCAGCGAAAATAAAGAAAGAGTTCCGGACATTATCTTTTTAAAGAACGACGATGGGAGCTATTCCGCCTATAAGCTATCGGATAGGCCGCCGGTATACGCTTACACGCTTTACGGGGCATACAATACGAACGAGTCGGTAGGCTTCGGCGTGTATAATGATCGCGGAGGGAAAATAGAGCTAAAGAACGCCGCTCCGTGGGAGATACAGTTCATGAAGGACGGGTCATGGAAGACCATTTTCAGCCCGATAGCGGCACAGGTGATAACGCCGCTGGCAGAAGGATCATTCAAGGAATGGTCATGGGACCAGAAGCTGGATGACGGCAGCATGGCTCCTTTCGGAGAATACCGGGTCGTTGTGGATAACAGGTTTATGACGAACTTCCGGATCTCGCCGGATGTCCCGCTAGTTGACCATGAAGATACCAACTATGACAGTGAAGCGGCCGATGGCGTGTTCATGGACCCGGCAGTGCAGAAAGCATTCGGCAACGCATATACGACTTCATCGTATAACGACGGGTTAAAGGACGAAATGATCAGCCAGATGCAATATAAGGCATGGGCAAAGGGCCTTGACCCGAAAAAACTGATCTCGTGCATAAATGCCACAGGCATATATGACGATAATACGAAAGCCCTGCCCAGTGAGGCCGTGTACGCTAAATATAACGGTAAGCCCGTATGGATAATAGTCTTTAACTGGGGCATGGGTGACGAAAGCCTGTCCCATATAAAATACTTCATCGTGGACGAAGCCATGGAAAATGTAGAGCACAGCAATGGATGCAGGTAAGGAACGATACGGTCTGCCTGCTTCAATTTTTTTGTTTCCTTTAATATATCGGGGATAATTTTTACTATTTTTCCTACTTTTCACGTAAAAATTTTGGAAAAATTTATAAAGGGTATATAAAGCTTTATATACTGAATGGTCTCTTAATTTATATTTAAATATAAAGGTAAGAGTTATTGCGAGCCGCGGGATAGGCGCCATATCCACGGATATAGCCTCGCGTTAACGGGTATCGTAAATAAAAAGGTATCAAATTTTGATGCAGTATAAATACGCATACCTTAAATAGTATAAATACTCTTATAAGTGAAGCTATAAAAGAGGTCAAACTTATGAGCAAAGCTGAAGAAGCGAAGAAGACGATAACAATCGAAAATGTCGTAGCATCCACCGCTATCGGACAGGAGATCGACCTCAAGTCCGTCACGCTCGCGCTGGAAGGAGCAGACTATGACCCGGAACAGTTCCCGGGACTGGTATACAGGACAAAGGACCCGAAGACGGCAGCCCTCATATTCAGGAGCGGTAAGATCGTATGCACGGGCGCAAAAAGCATAGAGGATGTGGATCGCGGACTTAAAAAGGTCTTCAAAAAGATGGACAGTGTAGGAATAAAGGTCGACCCGAACCCGGAGATCACCGTCCAGAACATAGTCGCATCAGCGGACCTCGGCTCAGTTCTTAACCTTAACGCCATCGCTATCGGCCTGGGCCTCGAGAACATAGAATATGAACCCGAGCAGTTCCCGGGTCTTGTCTATCGTTTAGATGTCCCGAAAGTGGTCGTACTCTTATTCGGCTCCGGCAAGCTGGTCGTCACAGGCGGCAAGAAGCCTAAGGACGCAGAGGAAGCCGTCGACAGGATCGTAAGGGAATTAGAAGGCCTTGCGCTGATCTAAGGCTTTCATATTTTCTTTTTCTTTTATTATTTTATAGCCGCCCGGAAGCATGCCGGATCATAGCTCATTAATATCCCGTTTTTTAAAGACAGTTCTGTTGTAAATATTACATTATGAACATTATGAATAGATTTATATATACAGAGCTATATGCTATCATATAACACACAAAAAGTTATAGTTTCGGGGCTTAAATATACGTCAGATAGTATATTGAGAGTATTATCATAAGCCTTGACGCCGAAATCGATCGATAGCCAGAGAGAAAAATATTGTGAGGTCGGGGGCCTTAAGATACGATAGATAATGCAAGATTAGTGGAAGAAATTTTTCATCAGAAAGGCATTATAATACTAGCTGACCTGCTCGAAAACATATCACTTCCTTTTGCCGCCGTATATCCTGACGGGAGATTAGTGCTATGTAACAATGCGTTCTCCGCCCTTACCGGCTATACAAAAGAGGAATTAAGTAAGTTAAGGTTGTCCGGGGATTTTACGCCCGAGGAATGGCATGAACAGGACGAGGAATTGAGAAGGGTGCTACGCCTGACGGGGCGGACACAGAGATATGAAAAAGAATACCAGAGGAAAGATGGGAAAAGAGTCCCCGTCGAGCTATTTATGCACAGGGCGTGTGACGCTGATGGAAATCTCCTGTTCTATTATAGTTTTGTCCTTGACATAACAAAACGTAAACTGGCCGAGAAAGAGATCTGGGCGGTCTATCAAAGATTAATGGACATAATCGAGTTTTTACCCGACCCCACATTTGTCATTGACAAGGACAAAAAAGTGATCGCATGGAATAAAGCGATGGAAAACATGGTAGGGGTCGAAAAGAAAGACATAATCGGTAAAGGTGACTACTTTTACTCCATCCCGTTCTATGGAGAGAGAAGGCCGATATTGATAGACATTATCTTTAACAGTGACACGTCTATCGAGTCAAATTATAATTACCTTAAAAGATGCGGGAATATGATCTACGGAGAGACCTATATTCAAACCTTTGAGGGAAAAGGAGCCTATTTATGGGGAAAAGCTTCGCCGCTATATGACACGGACGGGAGCCTGGCCGGAGCCATCGAATCGATCAGGGACATCACGGACATAAAGTATGCGGAAGAAGAGCTCAGGAAGTCCAGGGACGAACTTGAAAAAAAGGTCCAGGAGCGAACGGCGGAGATCAGGAAAGCGAATGAAAAACTAATGGATGAGATAGCCGAACGCACCAGGGCGGAAGAAGCGTTAAGCGAGGCCAGGATGCAGGCCGAAATGTACATTGACCTTATGGGGCACGACATCAATAACATGAACCAGATAGGCATTGGATATATAGAGATGGCTCTTGAGACGTTTAACTTTGATGAAAACGCCAGGTCGATGATCTCAAAATCCCTTAACATATTAAATAATAGCTCTACTTTGATCAACAATGTCAGGAAGATCCAGCAGGCTAAAAACGGGCAACTTGAGCAGGAAATGATAGATGTTGGGAAGATGCTCGGTGAAGTAGCGATGGAATACTCCAGCATCCCGGGAAAATATGTCAACATTCATTACACACCCGTTTACGGGTGTGCAGTACAGGCCAACGAGCTTCTAAAGGATGTGTTCGCCAATATTGTGGAGAACGCGATAAAACACTCGTGTGAGCCTTTGGAAATACAAATAGAGATCACGATAACAAAAGTATGTTATCAGGATAAGGTATTTTACAGGATATCCATAAGTGATAACGGACCGGGCATAACTGATGAGATGAAAAAGACAATATTCGATCGTTTTAAGCGGGGGAACACAAAAGCTAAAGGCAGAGGTCTGGGCCTTTATCTCGTCAGGACTCTCGTGAACGATTTCCATGGCAAGGTATGGATCGAGGATAGAGTGCCGGGTAACAGCGATATGGGCAGTAAGTTCATTATAGAGCTGCCTGCCGCCGATAACTGATCGGGTATGATCAGCAGGATCCTGAAAAGTTTATAGAAATCGTATTTATTTCCCGGACGCGGGCAACATTACGATGAACTTGCAGCCTTTTGTATGGTCCCCTTTTATCCGGTCTTCCACCCATACTTTTCCATGATAGGTCTCTACCAGCGCCCTGACCAGATACAGGCCAAGCCCCCTGCCGCTCACGAACGTATTACCCCGGGAACTGCGTGTGAATAGCTTTGATTTCAGGTCATCGGGGATCCCGGGCCCGTTGTCTTCGATCGTGATCCGGCAGAACTCTCTTTCATCTTCGCTTACCATGTCCGCCCTTATATCTATATTAATAGGGCCGCCGGCATGTTTAATCGAGTTGCCGAGGATGTTGGAAAATATATCCTTTACAAGTTCGTTGGCCAGTACTGTGCACCCGCCATGTTGAAGGAAATTAATGGAGACTTTCCGGTCAGGTATGCTCAAGTACCGGGATATCGATTCATTCAAGATCACTGATATGTCGATCGGCTTGTTATGTAGATCGTCCGACTTTACGCGCTGAAGCTTTTCAACGTTCTCTATCAGGTCATTGCAGTTCATTATGCTTCCTATGGATTTCAAGATCATCGACCGGGACGTCTCGTCGATGCCCGGGCTGTCGAGCACATATTCAAGATAGCCGATGGCTATCTGGTTCATGTTATTGATGTCGTGCCCCATAAGGTCAACGTAAAGCTCTGCCTGTTCCTTGGCCTCTAACAGCTCTTCGTAGTACCTTTTTCTCTGGAGTATGTTCCACATGCCGCTCATCAAGAGCGTTAACTGCCTGATGTCAGAACTATCGTATGCTCTTTCCTTATTGGCCACGCCCGCGACGATCACGATACGGTCCCCGTCGAATATAGGGACGTTCATATGCCTGAAAAGATTTACATGGCCGTCAGGTACTCCCTTTTTGTAAGGACTGGGTGCACTGTAGTCATTGGTCACTATTGGTTTTCTCTGCCTTACGGCCTCGCCCCAGAGCCCCGTGCCTTTAACCGGGTACAGGATCGGTTTATCTGTCACTTCACACTCTTTTAGCCCTTGCCTTGACCATGCATACATCGTAAGCACGGACTCATCCTCGCTTAAAAAAGCAAGATACCCGATCTTACTGCCGGTCAGCTTTACCCCTTCCTCAAGGGTGAAGTCACAGATCTCATGCATGGTGGCATCTGTGATACGGGACAGTTCAAGCAGCGCCTCAAGCCTGGACTCGTCAAGCTTTAAGTTCTCCTGTGCCGACTTTCGCTCCGTTACATCCTGGGCAGTGCCATAAATGCTGACTATATCCCCCTTTTCATCAAAAACGAACTCTCCGCGGAGATCTATAAAACGTTCGGAGCCGTCCGGCCTGACGATACGTATTTCCGTCATCCTTGGCCGCCTGTTTTTTAATCCTTCATCAATAGCATTTTTTAAAGCTTCAACGTCATCCCTGTACACAAAATCTAAAAACCTTTCAAATGTGATCTTATATTCTTGCGGCCTCAACCCAAAAATACGATATGTCTCGTCCGACCATTCGATGGTCCCTTCACCGGGATAGTACGTCCAGATCCCTATATGCGCTATCTGCTGTACCCATTCAAGGTCCGTCAGGCTTTCAAGCAAAGCGGCTTCGACTTGTTTCCTTTCCTCGATCTCGGATAAAAGGGACCTGTTAGCTTCAGTAAGCTCTAAAGTCCTCTCTTTTACCCTTATTTCCAGCTCATCCCGCGCTTTACGAAGCTCTTCTTCAGCGCGCTTATAGTCCGTAACATTGACGTCCATACAAAAAGCTTCCGATATTGAGCCTCGCGATGAAACTGGAAAAACTGTAGAATAAACCTGCAGATGCCTTCCGTCTTTAGTACGCACGTCCCATTCTCTTCCGGGTACGGCCTTACCGCACTCCCATACATATTTTATGGCATCTTCAAACTCCTTGCTATGCCCGGGAGATATCAAAATTTCCAGTATATTTTTTCCGATGGCTTCGTCTGACCGGTAGCCGTATAGCATTTCGCTGGCGTTGTTCCAGTGGAATATAATGCCTTCTTTATTAAATCCCTGGATCGCGACCAGAGGGGTGTTCTCAAAAATAGCTTCGAACCTTGATAGCGCGTCCTTCGTGTCATCAATACCATGCAGATACTGGTCCAGGGAGCCTTCTGAGCCCTGGATCTGATCTTCCGGCTGTTTTATACTATGTCGGATCCCCTGTTTTTTATTATTATCATCGTCCATAAATCCCTTGAGTAGATTATTTGACCGGCTGGTTATGCGATTATAATAATAAGTTTATTTTTATTTATTGATCGGTTAAAATATAAACTTACCCTTAATAGGTAAATGTTCTTTATATATAAGCTACTTGATAAAGAAAACTATTTTATCTCTGAAGCAGGTAAGGCATCTGTACTGATATGATAATACCGGAAGACGAGCGATCAGGAGAGCCCATAAAAGGCGAGAGGGTGCTGAGCCACCCGGACATGATAAAAGCCAGCGAGTGGATACTGTCGGAAAAATATGAACCTCCCGTACGCGACTTTTGCATATTCGTCCCGTGCGCAAAGCATAAGCCGTATCATCTCAGCCCTTCGCATAAAATATATGACAGGATAATATTCGGCATACTTGAGCCAAAAGAAGCACACATCGTCGTTTTCGGCACATGCGGAGTTACCCCCAGAGAACTGGATGAGGAATATCCATTCATGAATTACGAGTTCATGCTGGGAAGGTGCGACGTCGTCTCAGTGAAGGACGAGTTCGTCAGGAACGAGAGTAAAAAGCTGGCGCGCTATCTTGAAAAGACAAGGCACAACTACAGGCACAGGATAGCGTATTGCATGGGAGACTTTAGAAAGGCCATGGAAAAAGCTCTCACCATGACTGACATCCCTGTGACCATCGTACCGAAATGGGAGACGATGGAGGCCTGCATACAGCCCGATAAGCCTTTCAAGTACGGAAGCCTTTCCAGGCGGCCGTATCTACAGGACTTCAGCGATGCCCTCACATCGATCAAAGGAGTTTCAAAAAGGACTGTCGGCGTGACCGAAGAGTCATTGAACGATACTGACTGGTACCTGATCTAGATCAAGTTCATAAGGTTCTATAGTATCTGATGCTCTGCGAGTTCTGGCCGTTTAAAATCATAAGAGATACTTAAAAAATATTATATCTTTTTTACGAATAGCACCATATGCTTGCCGGGACCATTGTAATCCTTTGCTGCGGGGACACCCTGGATGTCTATAGAGTTTTCGGGCTTTACGATCTCGAACCCCATGCCTTTATGGAACCCCATTCCGACCTTGTTCTCCGGCCTTGCTATAGTATGTATCTCCGTACAGCCCATTTTCTTCACTTCTGCCTGGAACTGTTTGAAGAGCCTTTTCCCGATCCCGTGGCCTCGCATGGCAGGGTCTACCTGTATCAAATGTAAAAACGCCTGATCCGGATTGACCTGAGACCTGAAACCGAGGAGATATCCTATCATTTTTCCCCTATCTTCTGCGATAAAGCATGTTTTTCTGAAATGGGCCATCAAGATATGGTATACTCCTTCCCTTTCGATGACAAGGTCGCCCCACTCGCGTGATTTGTTAGTTACCTCCAGGAAATCGTACTCGAAAGCGTTTCTTACAAGCATTTATCAGACCTACCAAGAAGATATAGAAATAAACTTATTTATTATTAATATATCGGATGTTCTATGTATCGTTGTCTGCACAGGACGGCGGCAGTCAATAATATCATCTAAAGAAAAGAGGGGTAGTATTGAAAGACTATGCATATTCAAAAACACTGGATCTGTATATGGTCCTGGAACTTGAAGGCGATGTAATAAAAAAATTGAGCTTTCAAAGCGAAAAGCCGAATATAAGGAGAACGTCATCTGAAGTGGTAAAGGACCTCGAGGAGTATTTCGACACTGGAAAGATCGACATGTCAAAGTACAGGACTGACCTGTCCGGATTGACCGAGTTCGAGAAAAGAGTGCTGAAGGCGACTTCGGATATTCCGCCTGGAAAGACCATGGCTTATTCAGAGGTCGCGAAGGCTGCCGGTAATCCGGGGGCTGCACGCGCCGTCGGCAATGTGCTGGCAAAAAACCCTTTCCCGGTGATAATACCCTGTCACAGGGTCGTAGCTAAAAATAGCATAGGGGGTTTCACAGGCGACATCAACGTTAAGATAGCCCTGTTAAAGCTTGAAGGAGCTATTAAGCAATAAGACACCGTTATAATCGCCTAATAATATTTTATATTAGTATGTTTATAATATGCTTGAGGGGTGCTGTTGAAAAGCTCTCATGCATTGTTCTTAGCGATGATCATGATATTCGTGATATTATCCGGATGCTGTTCGGGATTACAGGGAAATCCCATGTACTCCGGCAAGAACATCACTCCCGGCTATAAGCTATACAATGTCGATAAGCTGCAGTACTGGAAGTATAACGTCACCATGGCCGCCAGCGGGGTCAATTCGACATGGGATATGACTGTACAGGTCGACTATCCGATGATAGACGGCGAAAAACTGCGCCACATGGTAGTTGACACAGTGGGTAACGGTATGGATATTCAATATGATATCTGGAGCAACATATCCAGCTATAATATTGAGAGGATGTACGCAAAGGGCAATATAGGAGACTATCATCAGGAGAGGGAGGTCTCGAAGCTTCAGATATATACCCTGCCGGACGTGGGTCTTGCATATATCATCGTGCCGTTCATGCATACAGGTAACATAACAGTCGTGGACCCTAACGGTAACCCTGGAAAAGTGATGTATTATTCTGCGACGGATAATAAAAATTTCACCGTCAGCTACTGGGTGCATCCTGACATACCCGTTCCGGTGAAGATAGTGCTTTCCGAAAAGAATTTCCAGATAACCATGATGCTTGTAGACTATAAGCCTTAAAGCGTTATATCAAAACTTTTTATCATTTGAAGGCCTACCATGTTATCATGAGACTGCTGTCCTGGAACGTTAACGGCATTAGAGCGGTGTTGAAAAAAGGCACGCTACAGCAACTTATGGCAAAAAGCCCCGATATCCTTTGTATCCAGGAGACCAAAGCAGTTGAAGAGCAGGTTCCTGAAGACATTAAATATCACAATGGCTATCACGCATATTTTTCCTCCGCGGTTAAAAAGGGATATAGCGGAGTGGCATTATTCACGAAAGAGAAGCCTTTGTCGGTATGGCACGGTTTTGGCATAAAGAGGTTCGACGATGAGGGCAGGGCAATAATCGCTGACTACGGCAGGTTCATCCTTATGAACATTTATTTCCCAAATGGCAAGATGTCAAAGGAAAGGCTCGACTATAAAATGGATTTCTACGAAGCTTTCCTGGAATATGCCGACGGATTAAAGGCGGAGGGAAAAAATATCGTCGTATGCGGGGACCTGAATACCGCTCACATGGACATAGACCTGGCAAGGCCCAAAGAAAACGAAAAGACATCCGGCTTTCTACCAGGGGAAAGGGCATGGATAGATAAGTTCGTCTCGCACGGGTATATTGACACTTTTAGAGTATTCAATAAGGACCCCGGACATTACTCTTACTGGGACATGAAGACGAGGGCGAGGGAAAGGAATGTCGGATGGAGGATAGATTATTTCTTCATAGACGAAGGGCTCATCCGGGACCTGGCTTCTGCTTTCTTAATGCCGGAAATACCGGGATCTGACCATTGTCCGGCAGGCATAGATATTAAATTCTAAATACTAGTTTTTTGAAATCAACCTGAAAACCTGCAAGCTTCTCTAAAATAACAGATAAATAAGTAGTTATTTATATTCTTAACAAATAACATATCCTACTCAAGACAGATCACCCTTCCAGAGTATATCATAGAGGAAGGAAATTGTATTGTGGTTTAATAAAGGAGGGTAACAATTGAATAAGAAATATTCGATAATATTCGTTTTAGTTATACTCGCAGCGGTAACCATGGCAGGCTGCAGTGGCTCATCGGACAATCCTGGTCCGACCGCAACAGCAGATCCGGGCTCGGGCAGCGGAGCCGGCACATCGACCAATGCTCTTTTTGACTTTGACAAGTTCAAAGTCCTTGAGTATAAGTATACGATGACGGCCGAAGGCATGACCACCGTCACGAATTACAGACTGGAGTACTCGAACGATAATTACGAGGGAGCTCCAGCCAAGCACACCAAGATGACGATGACCTCAAGCGAGGGCGCACTGACAGTAGTGGACCTGTACACAACCCCCGGCGGTGACCAGACTCTTGGCGGCCACATGAAGATGATGATGAACAACGAAGTCTTATGGGAAAGCGACATACCGGCGGACGACGCATCGGAATACACTAATTCTGACCCGACGTACGGTGTAGATGAAGACTTTGAGAATGACCTGTTCAACTCGATGGCAGGCACGGAAACCGTTACAGTCCCGGCAGGCACTTTTACATGCAACAAGTACTCGGTGAACGTAGGCGGCATCCAGGAGACCTGGTGGATAGCATCGAACATCCCCGTACCCGTAAAGTCAGTGATCGCGGGCGAGGGCACTTCGACCACCATGGAACTTGTAAGCTGGGCTTAAACCCGGCTCGCTTTTTTATTTTTCTTTAATAGGCAAATATTGGTCAGGATCTTATTTTCCAGGTTTAAACAAAATATCTATTTTCATTCGGGCGGTAAGCTTTACATATGGCTTAAGTAATAATTTATTGTTTTTATCAGGTAACATGTAACCATACTTGAGGTGGAATAAGTTGAGACAAAAACACTGGATAATAGCACTCATACTGATCGCATTAATCGGGGTCGCATTTTCAGGCTGTTCGGGGCCTTCGGAGAGCGTACCGGCAACTCCGACGGCGGGTGAAGCTACTCCCGCGGCAACTTCAGCCGCAAGCCCTGAGCCCACAGGAACAGCAACTCCTGCACCGTCGCCATCCCAGGGACCGCTGACTGCAAGTTCAATATTCGACATGAACAGCTTCGACTGGTTCGAATACAAATATACCGTGGTCGCTAACGGTAAGACATCATATATGACGCTCAGGGTCGATTATAAGGACGACTCTTATAATGGCATCCCAGCAAAGCGTTTTAAGATGGATATGGTCATGGAGCAGGATACGTCGATGTACTTTGACGTATATACTGACCCTGCGGATGAAAGTGTGCTCGGTGGCCATGTAAAAATGACCATAGCAGGCCAGACAATAGTCGATGAGGACATCAAGCCTGACCAGGGCGAAAACTATGCTAAACAAAACCCTGCATTTTCATATGGCTCTGATTCGGACGAACAGTTGATACCCGGAGAGACAGAGACCATCACGGTCCCTGCAGGCACGTATGTTTGCACCAAATACACGATAGACAGCGAGAAGGGAAAAGAATATATCTGGATGGCCCCTGGCGTGCCGGTCCCGATAAAGGTAGTATCCGAGAGCCCTGAAGGCATAAACACCGGAGAACTGGTAGGGTGGGGATAATATCCCCTGCTCTTCTTTTTAATTAATTTTTTACTTCATCCTTTTCCAGTACAGTCTAATATTTTTCAGTAATTTAGACATAACATAATATTAAAAGATCCAATATTCAGCATCTCATGCCGATTTTTAAAACAAGAACATAACACAAAGGCCGGTAAAAGCCTTTGTGTCACAATGATGAAAATTTACATTAAGCCATGCACGATGTATGGCGCCACTATCATGAAGATAATGGACGTGAACAGCGTTATGGCAAAGCCGTTAACGATGGTCCTGGATATTCTCTCTACTTTGCCGTCGTCCTTAACGAACCTTCCCACGACAATGCGCGTGGCCTCCCTGAATATGTGGCCGCCGTCCAGTGGCACCATCGGGAGACAATTGAACAGGCCTATGTTAAGGTTAAGCCAGCCTATCCAGAACAGGCTGAGCGCGAGATAGAACACGCCGTTCCCGAACGGCTCCGCCCATCCCACAGGGTGATAGAGGCTCGCCAGATCGCTCTGGAATACTCCGAATCCCACGATGTCGCCGCTTACTTCCCATACCGGCAGGAATAGAACGAGGAGCCATCCGCCTATAGAGTTCGGAAGCTCTCTCAGCATGTTGAGGTGGTTCTCGGCCATGAACTTGCCGACAGCTATACCAAGAGGATTGTCAGAAAGGTCGGCGCCGCTGAAGCCAATGTACCCCTTAGGCTCCGTGCCTCCTGCAAGAGACAGTGAGATGTCTTTCACATTACCGTCCTTGTCCACAACGGTCAGAGTGACCGTCTGCCCGGCTGTCGTGTTCGCCATGTAATCCGTATATGCGGCAGAATCCGCTATCGGCGTACCGTTGATCGCGATAAGCCTCATGTTAGGCTGAAGACCCGCCTCTTTGCCCGGATAGCCGTCAAGGACCCCTAAAATATATACTCCGCTGGTATTGCCCACTGGCACTTCGTAGCTCACAGGTTTTTTACCCTGCAAACCGGCGATAGAGATAGTGCTGCCTTCCATGGACCTCACATATTCGTTGAACTCGGCCGAGCTGGTGATGTTTTTGCCGTCCACGGACTGTATGATCATGTTCTTTTGCATTCCGGCAAGGCCGGCCGGCGAGTCCGCCGCCACGTTGACGACAACCATGTCAGTGTTTGTGGCTGCAATAGCCCCCAGCACCGGGTAGAATAATAGCAGGAAGGCAATGATAGCGACTAAAAAGTTCGTTATGACCCCTGCCCCGAGTATCCTGATGAGCTGCATGCTGTTGGCCTTACGTTTACCGCTCTTTGCCGATGCGGTGTCCATAGGGCCTAATATTTCCCCTTTCGCGCCCTCGGTCTTAGTGCCGAACAGCTCTTCCTCGTCCAGCTCGGCAAAAGCGCCGACAGGGATCGGGGCGAGCAGCAGTCCCAGTGATTTTACCTTAATGTTCTCCACCTTGGACAATATGGCATGGCCGAACTCATGCACTACCATCGCGACGAACAGCGCTATCCAGCCCCACAGGAACGGGATGAACTCGTTAACGCCCGGTATCGCCAGGATATTCTGAGGCGCGTTCGCCATCCCGGGCTCGGGCGTATCGATGATCATCAGGACATCCACGGTGATGATCATGAATAGCATGAATATCATGGAAAAGACTATGAAAGGTATACACAGGGTTATGATCGCTTTCCATAAAGTCTTAGGCCTGGACAATAGATCCAGCAATCCCTGGCCCCTGAACGTCCTGCACATGAGTATGGGACCCATGGTACTGATATTATACTTTTCAAGTATCCCGGCCCTTTTCAGGTAGTCTACCCCTATCCACCACAATGCAAAGCCGATGATCACTATCGCCCAGATAAAATCTACCAAGGAAGTACACTCCGTAAATGTTTTATAAGCATAAATCAAGTTAAGTTTGAGTTAGTTAATGTTTTCCGTAGTATATATATCTTCCAGAGATATGAACGAAGCAAAAATGATAGCGAAGACGCTGGTAGAGGAGAGGCTCATCGCATGCGCGAACTATTATCCCATATCATCGACTTTCAGATGGGAGGGGGACATCGAGGAAGATAATGAGGTGGCTATTATCTGTAAGACAACCACCGAAAAAGTACACGATATCATAGACCGCGTAAAGCAGCTTCACAGCTATGAGGTACCCTGCATAACATCCTGGAAGATCGATGAAGGATATCCGGGTTACCTGGAATGGGTTAAGAAAGAGACTTAATAAAAAAGCGGGAACTTTACAGGATGAGGCGTAAGACTGCTGAGATGGGGCCTCGAAAAGAGGTCGTCTATGGCGAGGATGTTTGGGAGAACTTAAAACATCTGCGGGCGAAGGCAGCCGAAGTTTTGACATCGTTAAAAAAATTTGACATTGACGGCGTTGTGTTCGGAAGCGTAGCACGCGGGGATGTTAAGCCGACCAGTGACATTGATATTTTTATCCCGCAGGTAATAAGCTCTATGCGCGCAGGCCTTGCCCTGGAAGGATATTTTATCTTAGGCAGGTCGATCGTGCAGGCGACACCCAGGGCACTCATAAAATCCCATATCGAGCTCGAAGATAATATCACAGTCACATTTCCCCTTATTACGCCGAGGGAGAGCGAGATAGAATTCTACCTTTTTGGCGGAGAGATAGACCTGCAGGGAATACTAAAGGAGAAGCGCGTCTGCGGCGTGGATAAGCGCCTTATGTTCATCGAGCCCACGCCCGAAGGCCATATAGAGACCCCGCTATCCGACATGTCCCCCGGCCTCGTGGCTAAGAAGCTTGGCGTTAGCCAGAAGATAGTCGAGGAGAGGATGAGGGTGCTGGAGCGCAGGGCGGATATAGGGCGCACTGGCATATATATGGAGAGACCTCTGGCACCGGATGAGAGCGTCGAGCAGGTTTTCCAGGAAATGCTTGACTCTGACCCGGCCATGAGGCGCAGGGCGCAGAGCAATATGTAAATCATTAAATTTTGGCTATGCGGAATATCTGTGATACAGGTTTTCACTCACCTTCCTGTCCGCGGATTTTTAATCAGTATATTTGTTTTTATCGCGGCAAAACCACATTTACATAATCAGCCAATTCTTAAAATAGAAAAGGAGGCACGAACACGCGTATAGTTGTGGCCGATCCGATCTATCTGCCCGAAAATTATCAGGAAAGGCTTGAAAAGCTGGGAAATGTCAGGATATATGATACACCTCCCGGATCGCTGGAAGAGTTAAAATCGAGAGTTCTCGATGCCGATATAGCAGTGGTCAGCCACTGTGCCATACCTGAAGATATCTTTCTGGCCGCTCCGGACTTAAAATTCATAACGCTGGAGAGGACTGGTTACGATGACGTTGACATCGAGGCCGCGACCAGGGCAGGGGTTGCGGTGGCCAACGCGCCCGGATATTCGAACGAGGCCGTATCGGAGCATGTTTTCGCCCTACTCCTCGCATACATAAGGCGTGTCACCGAGGCGGACAGGTGGATGAGGGAAGGCCGCTTTGATTGTTTCAGGTTCAAAGGAAGGGAGCTTCAGGGAAAGACCATGGGCATAATGGGGACCGGAAGGATAGGCACCCGGGTGATAGAGCTATCAAAATGTTTCGGCATGGAAGTGCTGGCATACGACTATAATCCTTCCGGGGAGAGAGCCCGGAAGATGGGGTATAAAAACGTCAGCCTCGACGAGCTTTACAAATATAGCGACTTCATATCCATCCATTTACCTCTGACTTTCGACACTGAAAGCCTGATCGATGATGAGGCTTTTAATAAAATGAAGCGAAACTGCGTCATCGTCAATACAGCCAGAGGGAGGATCATCGACGAAGATGCTCTCATACGGGCATTGCGGAACAGGAAGATCGCGGGGGCATGCCTTGACGTCTTCGCCATAGAGCCGCCCCGGATAAATAACCCGCTATTAAAAATGGATAATGTCATCCTCACTCCGCACAGCGGCTACAACACGGTCGAAGCTATGGAAAAATGTACCCGGATCACGATAGAGAACATCGAAGCGTTCTTATCGGGAAAGCCAAAAAACATCATAAACCCTGAGGCGATAGACTATTCGGCAATGAAAGGGGAAGCATAGGATAGGCTTCGCATGACAGGCTTAGCTTAGCCTGCTATTAGCTCGTTTGTTTATAGGATCATATTCGGATATGATGGCGAGCGGTATGCTGTACGCTGATGTAATGTATTTTCATCTCAAAGACACAAAGGACATCTTAAAGGTCTCAACGTTTCCTTTTATAAGAGCTTTGAGCCTTTGACAAAAGAATGTATCGTACCAATTTACTACCTGTAAGATCGCTATCTTTGAAGATCTATACGGTGATAAAATTATAAACCGTCGAATTTAAGATGCTCAGCAGTACATCCCCGTATGACCGGAAGCCGGATGGAACATAGTTTTCAGCACCCACAGTTAAGAAATATCGTCGATGGCTGCCGGTATCTACTATCCGCTTGTTGGCCTTGGTAATGTTTTTATAGTGTGGATTGGTACTTATATATCAGGTGGTAACATGGCGAATTACTCTTTAGTTAATCCTGTTTGTCAGATCCGGGTCTCATTAGATGAAACCACCGCAACTACCGTTTAATGAGGTCGCATGTCATTTTCGCCTTATAATTTTAATCACTTCGCCACAATTGATCATGGAGGGTTTTGGATTGATAAGCGAGCAAAAAAGTAGAGAGGATGTTCTGAAGGACATACATAGCAGATATTTAATAATCAGGCCGGACGGCACCGAGCTGCCCGTCGACGTTTCGAAGCCCGAAGAGGTAATCAAGGTACTCGAGGAGGTCGGATGTAAAGCCCTGGAGTCTTACGTGAAGTCCGAAGAGCTGAATATGCCGCCCAACAAAGAGCCCCCCTCCATAAAGATCATGCAGTCGCACGAGCTTGTAGGACACGAGCCTGCATCGGACTCGGGCAATTTACGATTTTACCCGAAAGGGTTCCTCATATTCCAGCTCCTTCGCGACTGGTCATATGACATAGCCGTGAACAGGTTCAAGGCGTTACAGATCGACACCCCGCTGATATACAGCTGGGACGATACTGCGATCCATGAACAGGCTGACACGTTCCACCAGCGTCACTATACAGTTAAGGTGCCGGACGACCCGGAAAAAGATTTCATATTAAGGTTCGCGGGAGACTTCGGGCTCTTTAAGATAATGAAGGACGCGATCATAAGCTACCGCAACCTCCCGTTAAGGATCTATGAGTTCACCAAGAGCTTCAGGTATGAGCGTAACGGGGAACTATCAGGCTTAAAGAGGCTAAGGGCCTTTCACATGCCGGACATACACTGTTTCTGCAGGGACATCGACGAGGGATGGCTGGAGTACCAGGAGCTTTACCGAAACTATTCAGACCTTGCGGACGCCTCGGGAGTCGAGTATGCCGTGGTCTTCAGGATATACGAGCCGTTCTTCGCGGAACACAAGTCAAAGATACTTGACCTTGTAAAGTATTCCAATAAGCCCGCGTTCATAGAGGTGCTCTCCGATATGAAACACTACTGGGCGGTCAAGAACGAGTTCCAGGGAGTGGACTCTACGGGAAGCTGTGTGCAGCTATCGACCGTACAGCTGGACGTTAAGGACGCGCAGGTCTACGGTATAACATATACTGACCGCGACGGTAAAAAGAAAGGCTGTATCATCTGCCACTCCAGCATCGGCAGCATAGAAAGATGGTACTATATGCTGCTTGAGGAAGCATTAAAGAGAGAGACGCCGACGCTGCCTGTCTGGCTATCACCTATCCAGGTCCGCGTGATACCGGTATCGGAAAAATACCTGGATTATTGCAGGTACATAGATATCGACGGGGTCAGATGCGATGTCGATGACAGCGACGAGACCCTGTCAAAGAAGATCGCAAGGGCGAACATGGAGTGGATCCCGTATGTCGCGGTCGTCGGGGACAGAGAGGTCGAGTCGGGCCTATTCTCCGTCAGCATAAGGGAGACAGGCAAGATAGTCACCATGACCAGGGAAGAGCTGTCGAAGGAGATAAGGCTGAAGTGCGCAGGAAAGCCATACAGGCCGCTCCCGTTCCCGAAGCTCCTGAGCCAGCGCCCGATATTCTCAAGGTCAAAGTGAGCCGCCACAATAAGATTTATCTATCGCTTACATAATAAGAATAATATAAAGCCATAAAACTAAAATATAATGAATTTTAAGGACAGGGTAGAGGGGTAAGATGCAAAGTTCCACAGCCTTAAAGGCCATAGCAGTGATCGCCGTCATTATGTGCCTGTCTGCATTTGCACTTATGACCTACAGGTCGGGAGGAGCTGCCCTGATATGGCAGCTTGGCGACGACGACCCTGTACTGAAATTTTTCCCCGCCAACAATTCGCTGTATGTCATAGGAGCATCTAATATATCTCTTGTCAATTCCACTGGCAGCGCGATATGGACAAAGCCCTTCGCTAACACACAATACTCTGAGACAGGCGATAATGGAGAGCTATATGCCTATTCCAGGGACCAGGGGCTCGTGATATTTTACCCGGACGGCACGGAAAAGCCTGTCATAAAGACTGACATGACAGGCGATCCCGTGATCGGGACCGATGGCACGTTATATCTAAGGTCCTGGGGCATGATGTCGGCTGTAAGCCAGTCGGGTGACGAGCTATGGAATGTCCCGGGAGTGATATCAGACCCGGTCACGGATCTGGAAGGCTATGTATATTATTTCCAGAGACCGCCGGAGCACCTTTCGGAAGTTTACCTGTACTGTAAATCGCCTGACAGCATGTCAGTATGGAGCGCCCTGTTCGAAAAATACTATTCTAACACGGTGATCATGTCAGCCGGACATGACGGCATATATGTCTATAACGACATTTCAGGCGAGATATACCGCATTGACCATAGCGGCAACCTTAAATGGCAATACTATAAGCCATATCTTGGCCAGTATCGTTTGCTGGTCGACGATGAGGACAGGCTTTATCTTTTATATCTCCGCGGCACAGTGCATGTCCTGGATAAGGATGGCAATCTGGTAAGCAAATTCAACCACGACGCTGTGACAGGCTCGAATACGACGCACCAGCCAGCTATCAACAACGATACCATTTACATGATAGGGGAGGCTATCCCCGAGGATACCGCCGTACTGTACGCGCTAAATATGGACGGCTCAGGAAAATGGAAGACACAGATAAACTGCACAGGCCCCGCAAAGGTCTATGCTGAAGGGAGCGTTATCTGCGTCACCACTGAAATTAAGAAGAATAATCAGGTTTTGCCGGTCATCTATGTTATAGACGAGGATGGTGACCTGAAATATACTTATCACTCAGAGGACGGCCGGGCATGGGAGCAGGTATACATTAAAGGTAATATGATATATGCCAAGACCTACGGCGGTAAACTGTACGCGCTGAAAGGCTAGAAACATCATTAAGTGGTGCGTACCCTTACGTCGTTCATATTATTGCCGGATATTGAGCCAGACGATAGTGATCTAATATCCTGTGCATTGACATCTTGTATTTTTATCTAAAATGATCAAAGGTCATCTCAAAGAACTCAAGGTTTTTAATACGAGAGCTTTGAGTGTTTTAAGTGTTGAGCCATTCGAGATTACGGATATGACCGGGTCATACGGACATCATAAAATGTAGAATCAATAAAACAGCCACTAAAGCAAAATTATTTTAATTAGAAAGGATTAAGGGGATTTGCACCCTGGATACAGGCGTGCGAATTTAACTATAGTTACTGTAGCTAATAGTAACATATTAAATACCATGAGTACATAAGTAGGTTCGATATCATCATATAAGCCCTATGCACCTGTAATCCATGTGTAAGCGCATATATGCTGACTATGAATATCATATATAAAAAATAAAACGACAGGAGGTTGAAGGATGGGATCCATAAGACAGACCTATATCAAAAGCACGGTTGACGCGCTATTAAGGCAGTACCCCAACGAGTTTAGCTCAGACTTTAACGCTAACAAGGAAAAGATCGAAAAGCTCTCGAGCGCTCAGACAAAGGAAATGAGAAACCGTCTCGCAGGATATGTAACGAGAAAGCTATCCACCAAAGGCAGGAAGAGATAATGAATTTCAAGGGCGTTTACCCTGCCCTTATTACTCCTTTTAAAAAGAATGGCGAGATCGATGAAGAAGGATTCAGGAGCAACATCGATTTCGTTATCAAGGGCGGTGTAACAGGAATTGTTCCTTGCGGCTGCACAGGCGAGGCCGCGACATTGAATTTTAATGAGCAGAAGAGACTTCTTGAGATAGCCGTCGACCAGGCCAACGGCAGGGTCCCGGTCATAGGAGGCTCAGGTTCTAACAACACCCGCGAAGCGGTCGATCTTACTAAGTTCGCCCTGGAAGCCGGGGCAGACGGCGCGATGCTTATCACTCCTTATTATAACAAGCCGGGAGACGCCGGCCAGCTACTTCACTATAAGACCATCGCGGAGAAAGTGGATATACCTATCATACTCTACAATGTCCCGTCAAGGACAGGCGTCAACATGAAGCCGAAGATCATCGCCGAGCTCGCGAAAGTCGATAACATCGTGGGTATCAAAGAGGCGAGCGGAAGCCTGCCCCAGGTAGCCGAGATCATAGAGCTTACCAGGGACTATAAGAGGCACTTCACGGTCCTGTCAGGCGACGACAATCTCACCATACCAATAATGTCATTGGGCGGAGAGGGCGTGGTATCCGTCGCGGCGAACATACTCCCGAAAGAGGTTTCGGACATGATCAAGTACCAGGCAGAGGGTAACACCAGGAAAGCCCTTGACCTGTACTACAGGCTTGCGCCGATCATGAGAGGTATTTTCATCGAGACAAACCCGATACCCGTAAAGGCCGCTGCGAACATGCTCGGTCTTGCTGCAGGCGAGCTAAGGCCGCCATTGACCACGCTGGCCCCTGAAAACCAGAAGGTACTGGAAGGCATGCTTACGGCGCTTGGAAAGCTACCGGTGAAGAAAGCCGCAAAGCCAAAGGCGGCACCGAAAGCCAAACCGGCAGCAAAACCAAAGGCAGTAAAGGCAAAGCCAAAGTCAAAAGCAAAGGCAAAGAAGTAAGCCCGGTGCTAACATGGTCAAGATCGCTATAACAGGCATTAACGGCAGGATGGGGACGATGATAACTGAGATCGTCCTCTCCCAGCCAGACATGGAACTCGTCGCAGGCTTCGACCTCGGCGGCGTCGGCAGGCAGATCGGCAAGATCACGGTATCACACGTCGATGATATGGATAAGGTGCTGAAGGAGAAAAAACCTGACGCGCTTATCGACTTCACGATAGCCCAGGCCGCAGTCCAGAACGTCAAGACCGCAGCAGCCAGCGGCGTAAACCTCGTCGTAGGCACGACCGGCTTTGACGCGGCCCAGAAGGAAGAGATGCGAAGCGCCATCCACAACGGAAAGGTCGCTGCCTTAATCTCCCCTAACTATTCTGTCGGAGTACAGGTCTTCCTTAAGCTGCTAAAAGAAGCGACCAGGAACCTTGAAGGCTGCGACATCGAGATCATCGAGGCCCATCACAACAAGAAAAAGGATGCCCCGAGCGGTACCGCGTTAAAAGCAGCGGACGTCATAGCCGAAACGCTCAGCGAAAAGCCCGGATATGTCTACGGCCGCGAAGGCGTCGCGCCCAGAGGCAAAGAGATAGGCATCCATGCTGTCCGCGGCGGAGACATCGTCGGCGACCACACTGTCCTATTCGCATGCGAAGGCGAGCGCATCGAGATAAAACATCAGGCACATTCCAGGATGGCATTCGCATCGGGTGCAGTAAAGGCAGCCAGATGGATAGCCTCGCAGAAGCCGGGACTTTACTCGATGGAAGACATGTTCAAAGAGTAAAGCCTAGAATATTCTAAGGCTTAGCGTGTCATCAAGACACGATCTTCTTTTTTAATTTTTTCTATTAACTCATTATTCAGTTTCAATCTATCGCGTTCGGCGAGGCTTTTAGGGTCTGCCCGAGCGTAGCGAGGGATGCGTAGATGGCAGGGTAATGGACGCCGCCTCAGTCGGCGTCGCTTAGGGCTTGCGAGCGAGCATGCAGCGAAGCTGCCATGCGAGCGGGGTGCAAGCCCGGCCCTGACATCGAAGCACCCTAAAAGCCGAGTAGCGAGGCCGAAGGCCGAGCGTCGAACCGCGTAAAAGAACAAAAAACCGTCGAACCGCGTAAAAGAACAAAAAACCGTCGAACCGCGTAAAAGAACAAAAAACCGTCGAACCGCGTAAAAGAACAAAAAACCGTCGAACCGCGTAAAAGAACAAAAAACCATCGAACCGCGTAAAAGAACAAAAAACCGTCGAACCGCGTAAAAGAACAAAAAACCATCGAACCGCGTAAAAGAACAAAAAACCGTCGAACCGCGTAAAAGAACAAAAAACCGTCGAACCGCGTAAAAGAACAAAAAACCATCGAACAACGTGAAAGAACAAAAAACCATCGAACAACGTGAAAGAACAAAAAACCATCGAACCGCGTAAAAGAACAAAAAACCATCGAACAACGTGAAAGAACAAAAAACCGTCGAACAACGTAAACCAATAAGAAAACACAGAAAATCAAGCAGCTAAAATAATAAAATAAATCAATATAAAACGATTACACAAAGCTTTTCTAGAAAAATTTTAAGTATTAAGCAATTACTAACATACAACATTTAACTGGAGGTACATTGAATGCCAGCAAAAATTAACAAGGATGAATGTGTTGGATGTGGAACTTGTGTAGACGCCTGCCCTGAGGCAGCTATCGAGATGGAAGAGGAGTTCGCAAAGGTAGACGAGAGCCTTTGCAACGAGTGCGGAACATGCGTTGAGTCATGTCCGACAGAAGCTATAAAACTGGAAAAATAAGTTGATATAAAAAGAAGTCCTATCATATAGAGACTTATAAAATTGGTGAAGTATATGATAAAAGCCGGAATACTGGGTGCCACGGGGAATGTGGGGCAGAGGTTCGTGCAATTGCTGGCGGACCACCCGTGGTTCGAGATAACAGCCCTGGCAGCGTCCGAGAGAAGCGCGGGCAAGCCGTATGGCGAAGTGGCCAAGTGGAAGCTTGAGACCGATCTCCCTGAAAGTGTCAAAGACCTTACCGTGGTCCCCACTGACCCGAAAAAGGTAGACGCTGATATAGTATTTTCGGCGCTCCCTGCGGAACTGGCTACGGGCATAGAGAGCGACTTTGCGAAAGCAGGCGTTGTCGTTTGCTCGAACGCGAGCTCTCACCGCATGGAGAAAGATGTCCCGCTGATGATACCGGAGGTCAATCCGGAGCATCTGGCACTTATCGACATCCAGAAAAAGAACAGGGGATGGGACGGGTGTATCGTCACGAATCCCAACTGTTCGACGATCATGATGGTCATGACGCTAAAGCCGCTCATGCAGTTCGGCATCAAGAATATCCATGTGGCCACTCTCCAGGCCATTTCAGGTGCTGGTTACGATGGTATCCCGTCAATGGCCATACTTGATAATGTCATACCGTACATAGGGAAGGAAGAAGAGAAGATGGAGTCCGAGGCTTTAAAGCTCCTTGGTACTTTCGACGGCAGCGGTGTTAAGAACGCCCCGTTCTGGGTGAGCGCTGCCTGCCACAGGGTCATGGTCATGGACGGCCACACGATGTCCATATGGCTGAGGTCGGAGAAGAACCCGACCGCTGAAGAGGTCAAGGATGCTTTCCTGAAGTTCGACTCCGGGCTGTCAGACCTTCCGACATCGCCAAAGAAGGCCCTTATAGTCAGGGAGGAGCCTGACAGGCCGCAGCCGAGGATGGACCGCGATCAGGGAAGAGGCATGAGCGTCTCGATAGGCAGGATCAGGTCCGGCCACGATAACGCAATAAAATATGTTTGCATGGGCCACAACACCATAAGAGGCGCTGCGGGCGCGAGCATCCTTAACGCGGAACTGTTAAAGAAGAAAGGCTACCTGTAAAGTAGCCTTATAAACTTTTTATTCAATTTTATTTTCAAATATTATATTCAGAGTCCGGGAGTATCTTATCGATCAACCGGGCATAATTTGTATAATAGCCGGGCTTCGCCATGATTATGAACGTTTTATCGATCCTTTCCATAATGATCTCTCAAAATCTTGGATTTCGATGCTCCCATATTTATTATTAAATTCGTGCATCACGGCATGCATATAAAATTTTTGCATTTTACGATGCGAGGTATGAACGGATTTCATCCTTTTAGTGATCAAACGATTGACGTCCTTTTTGTTTTCGAGATTGTTCAAAACCTTAAAATAGTCCCGGCATTATAAGTTACGGGTTATATGGCAAATATTAGTTCCCGAAATTCAAAACCATACAGGACTTACATATTCAATGTCCATGGTGTCACAAACATGTCGATCGCATCCGCGATCAAGGAGTATCTCGAGTCAAAGGACGGAGTATACTCAGCAGAAATAAGCAGTGATATGAAAACGCTTGTCGCCAACCTGATGCAGAACACATATCCGTGGGAGGTCGAGGAGATGGCGGCGGAGATAGGGTATGCGGTACAGGAGGCCAGGTCGCCGCTGTTCAGCATAGGAGGGATACTGGAGCCGGTATTGCTGGCAATAACGGCCATAGCGACTATCATCTCTTTCGCCGGCACGAGCATGAACCTCTTAACAGGCCCTGCAGCCGAGATTTTAGGGATGTTCATCATATTCATCTGCGGCTACCCGGTACATAAAAAAGCCATCAGCGCTTTGCTAGATAGAAAGATCAGCCTGGACATATTAGTATCCGTGGCGGTCATATCGCCCCTGTTCTATTCTTACGGCGTCATGGAGCCAGTGTACTATGCCTCGGGCATCATCATATTCGTCGTTTTATCTGCCAGCATATTTAAAAGGTCCGTCCAGGACCGCTATGAGCAGATGGATTTCTTCCTGCCTTCGGTCGCTCTTAGCGTCACGGACGGAAAAGAGGCATGGATAAATGCCGAAGACATCAATCCGGGAGACGTTGTCACGGTCAAGTCCGGCTACAGGATACCTGTGGACGGCACGGTCGACGATGGCGAAGGCACCTTAGTGACGGTTATCGGGGGAGATAACGAGAAGGTAAGAAAGGGTGTCCGGGTCAATGCGGGCGATATACTTCTGGAAGGCGACGTCACTGTCAAGGCGGCAAAAAAAGCTATCGACTCGGTACTCAGGCCTGCAGCAGATGCTTTCAGGGAGGCAAGAAAGCCCAGGGAATTCAATAAAGGATACCCGAAGTCCGTCGAGAGAGTGCTGCTGTTCGTATCATTATTCGGGTCGATATTCGTATATTTCTTCTTTAACAGCACTGTCTCGGCAGTGGCGATATTATTAGTGGCCACGCCTCTTGCCATGTTCATTGCATGGCCCGTGTCCATAGTCACGGGAAAACTGGCAGCATCCAATGCCGGGGCTGATTTCTCATCACACGGCTCAATAGAGAGAATGAGCCTTGCGGACACTGTCGTCATAAGCGGCATCGAGTCGCTCGTCAATAAGTCCACGGTCTCTGACGTTATACCTGTGCAGGGATACACTGAGAATGATATGAAGTCCGCCATAGCGGCTTACGGCGGCGATGAGAATGACCCGCTGGTCAAAGCGGCCAGGGAATATGCCTCAGGGGTGGCCCCATCGGAGGAATATTCGCTCAAGAGCCTTGCAGAGGCCTCAAGGGTAGTGCAGATCCCCGCGGATTCCCATAAGCGTGCAAACGCGCTTGAGAATGAAGGTAAGCTTGTCAGATATGCTCTCAAAGGGCGCGAGTTCATGGGCATTGTCGCGTTTGATCTTGAGGTCAGCGAGGAGACAAAGAAAGCCGTGGAAAGCCTTGGCAAAGACAAAGCAAAAGCCAAAGAGGTCGTGCTGATCTCCAGGAACCCTGCAGGTTTATCCGAGGTCATCGGAAGGAAGGCCGGCATAACTAACATAAAGTCCAGGATGGACGACAGGGAAAGGCTGGAACTGGTCAAAAAGATGGTAGAGAATAAAAAAGAAGTCGTTGTCGTGTCAAAAAGAGGCGACTTAACAAGGTTTGCCGGAAACTCCGGATCAGTGGTGATCGGGAACGCCATGCCGGGTTTCGAGGGCCTTGACGATGCCAGGTGCGACTCTTTTGCGGTGGTTCCGGGCCTGATATCGCTGGCGAAGAAGAGCCTGAAGCGCGCGAACGAAGGTTTGAACTTCGGGTTCTATTTCAATACTTTTGCGGTCATCGCGGCTTCTCTTGGAGTGATCGACATACAGATCGCCTCGCTTATGATCATCACCAGCGTGGTCGTGGTAGCCACGAACTCGATGAGGTCGTATTTCATAAGCCTCAAGTAAGCTATTTTTCCATTTTTTCTATTTTATTGAGAGATTTATATATTATTATTTATATATAGTATCTTAATGAAGGTGCTGCGAGCAATAACAGTGGTTTTTGTTATCCTTTATTTAGCCGCTATTCCAATACATTGTATTAGCATGGGAAGCATAAGCGGAATGGTCACGTCCGGCGATAACGCGGCCATACCCGATGCGACCGTAGCACTCTGGATGATGGACGGGGACGTGATCACAGGATTACTTGAGATCGAAGACAATCCCCAGTACACCACAAACCAGACAAGCCCTGTTGTCGGGCTATATTCATTTTTCAACGTGCCGTCCGGCGTGTATAATATCACCGCGGAAAAGGACGGGTACTGGTTCTTCACGGAAGCCGTGGTAACGGAAGGCACCACTACGGCAAATATCGTCATACCGGAATATGTGGCCTCGGAATACCCTGCCGGTCTTGGGCCGTATGAGCCGCCTGAAAGGCAATATTTCACGTATGTACCGGTAATTATAAACAGGACGCCTCCGGAGCCGACTATAACGAGGACGTCGGGCCCGGATATTTTAGCCTTTGCTATAGCCATGTTATTCGCCCTCTCCATCGTAAGAAAGAGAAAGAAAATATGAGAGCAGTATAAAATTTAATATAATGTGAGGATAAGATAACGGTCGGTTATGTTAAAGATAATATTCCTTGGCACGGCAGGGGCGGTCCCCACACCTAAAAGGGGTATGCCTTCGATAATGATCCTACGAAATGGCGAGCGTATGCTTTTTGACTGCGGGGAAGGCACACAGCGCCAGATGATGTGCGCAAGGTGCGGGTTCATGGACATAAGCTCGATTTTCATAACCCATTTCCATGCCGATCATACCCTCGGAATACCGGGATTGATCCAGACCATGAACTTTCAGGGAAGGACCGAGCCTTTACACGTATACGGTCCGGCCTTCGTCGACGAATATTTTGAAGCGCTGAACATCCTGGGATACCTTAAAACGTCTTTTGACATCATCACACATGAGCTAAAGCATGGCGATGTCATTGAGAAGAGCGGGTATCGCATAGAGGCTTTCAGGACGTTCCACAGCGTTCCTGGGCTCGGGTATGCGCTAAGGGAAAACTCAAGGCCGGGAAGGTTCAATAAGCAAAAGGCGCTTGAACTGGGCGTCCCCGAAGGCCCCATGTTCTCGAAGCTTCACAGAGGCGAACCCGTCATCATTAACGGAAAAGAGATAAAGAGCTCCGACGTCGTAGGAGAGCCGCGCCCCGGCCGACTTATAGTCTATACAGGAGATACAGTGCCTTCGGATGCGTTCCTGCCATACCTGAAGAACGCTGACATCTGGATCTCTGAGAGCACTTTTTCTGACGATATGATAGATAAGGCCGAGGAGACGCTTCATTCATCCGCAGGCGGCGTGGCAAGGCTCGCCAGGGCCGCGAATGTGGAGAATCTCATACTCACGCATATCAGCTCAAGATATTCCCAGGATACGACACAGCTCGTAGAGGATGCTAAAAAACATTTTGAGAACGTCATCGTCGCGGATGATCTCATGGAAATCGACGTACCCATGAAAGAGTGAAAGATTGGAGAACATTTATCATATACCGGATATGTTTTGATTATTATGAGCGACGACGGCGCGGGCAAGGATACGGGTAAATACAGCCGCTTCCAGAAGTTCGATAAGAAAACTTACGAAGAGGTCAACGATGCCTTGAAGTCTAAGACACATCTGACCGCCAGGGAATGGGCTATCGCCAGGCTTTGCGCCGATTTCAAGGACCATGGAAGGTCCCAGATGACATGGATAGGCGAGAACCTTCCCGAACTTGTTCCCTTTATGAACGAGCCCTATGAGCGCCAGGATGTCGCGTCTGCGGAAGCCGCTTTCAAGAGGAAGGTGTTGCGCTCCGGCACTACTTTCTTTTATGCTTATTATTCAGGCCTCATATCTTTTGAGGAGATGATCGAGATGGTACAGGGCATCATCAGGAACATCGAGGCCTTAAAAAGGACAGAGGGATCGGAACCCGGGGATGTTAGCACCGATGTGCAGGTAATGATGGCCGAGACACTTAAAAGGATCACCGATAAGCTTAACGAGGCGTCTGACCTGCAACAGGATAGCTGACCTCGGTCTTTAAGATCCTGTCCCCCGGCAATAACAGTGCCATAAAGCCCGTCAATACCAGTATCACTATCAGCGACATGACACCGGCGTAAACGTCACTATGGTCAGATATGACGCCCGTGAGAAGTACCAGAAGGCCGCCTATACCGTTTGAGAACCCCAGTATAAGGCCTCCGGCCATACCCTGGCTTTTCGGCAATAATTCCTGAGCCTGCAGCATCATAGGGGAGAACGAGGCGTATATCAGCCCTCCGGCAATTGCCATGAAAGGCCATACGAGTATGTCCGGGCAGTTGAAAGCCAGGTAAAAGAAAGGCACGGACGCGAACAGGGATGACACCAGGACGTTCTTCTTACCGTACCTGTCGGAAGCCCATCCGCCCACTATGCCGCCTATGGCGTTCGAGAATATGAACAGGAATAACGTGATGGCGGGGGCAAGGTAGGTTACGTCGTATCCCGCGACTTCCCATCCCGCGAACCTGCCTGCATAGAACAGCGGGATAAACGTGATCATACCTATCGTCACCCAGTTCCTCAGAGACACGACAGTGATCAGTGTCGTCAGTGGGCCGAGGACTTCCCTCATGCTCTTTGCCAGCGTCCCGAGGTTAATGATCTTGGAGGGGTCCTTACACTCCTCTTCCATATCGGGGGAGTAGATATACATCAGCAGAGCGACGATGATGCCCGGGCCCATAAGCCAGACCAGGGACTCGATGCCGAACATCCCGACGATTATTACGGCTATCAACGGCATGATCGAGTACCCGATGCTGCCGCCTGCAGAGAAAATCGCCACTCCAAACCCTTTTCTGTCGCCGCTTACCTTTGGGACCATGGCCGACGCCTGCGGGTGGAACATGGACGAGCCCAGCCCCGCCAGTGCGACCAGCACGACTATGGACGCATAGTTCGGGGCGATGCCCAGGCAGCACATCAGCACTGCACACCATGCCACACCGAACGCAGCTATCCACTTTTTACCATACCTGTCCGCCAGGTATCCGAAGATGGGCTGTATGAGAGTGGAAGTGATAGAGAAGATGGAAGTAAGGCCTGCGGTCGCAGCATAGCTAAGCCCGTATAACTGTTTAAATATAGGAAGTAGAGGCGGCAGCATATTGGCGTATACGTCCACTGTGAAATGCCCCAGCCCGAGTAAAAATACCCTGAACTTGTCAAACCTGCTTCTTTCATTATCGTCTTTTGACGTTTTACTCATCCCCTAAAGGATTGTCAACAATTCGCTAAGGACATATAAATAAGTTTTCAATTCGCGGAAAATGGGTAAAGAAGGTATCACTTTACCCTTTGAGGCCTGATGATGCCCGGCAGCATTAACGCCAGGATAAGGCCGAACAGGGGCAGCAGCACTAGAGAGAATATCCCGGTGACGATGCCAAAGTGGTCCGATAAGGCACCGGTGACCGAGACACCAATGCCGCCTACGCCCATCGCGAATCCAAGTATTATGCCCGACGCCATGCCCTGGTTCTTCGGTATGAGATCCTGCGCTATCAATATGGCCGGAGAGAAAGACGCCAGCAGCGCCATGCCTGCGATCGCGGTCAATGCAAGGGAAAGTAAGCCCTGAGTGTACAGTGCCAGGAATAATAGCGGCCCGGTAAGGACCAGTGACGTGACGATGACGAACTTTCTGCCGTACTTATCGGATGTATCCCCGCCGATAAGGCCTCCCATGGCGCCGAAGAATAATAGTATGAAGAGGTGAATGCTTGCGAACTCCAGAGGCTCCCCCTTATAGGCGAAGTATAACGGCAGGAAAGTGATAAGCCCGAAGAAAAGCCAAGCCCTCATACACACTATTCCCACAATGGTCGCTAGCGGCCTGATGACCGACCTGATGTCCCTCAGCAGCTCTTCAAACCTGAGATGGGCCCCTTCCGAAGGTGCCTCCGGAGCGTATTTGAGCAGAAGGAGTGTCATGAAAAAGCCCGGTATGAATAACAATAATGTCCCTTCCAGCCCCCATATATGTGTCACCGGCACCACGAGCAACGGCATGACAGCATAGCCCAGGTTGCCTCCGGCAGAGAACAGCGAAACACCAAGTCCCTTATGGCTGCCGCTGATCCTCGGGACCATAGTGGATGCCTGCGGGTGGTATGACGCCGAGCCGAATCCGGCCAGTGCGACCATGACAAGTAAGATAATGTACGTGGCAGGCACATCCAGCCCCAGATAGCCTATCACGCCAATGAGTGACATGAAAAAAGCTGTCCAGATGACGCTCAATGCCACAAGCCAGCGTTTTCCGTGCTTATCGGCATAATATCCGAACACGGGCTGTATTATGCTTGATGTGACCGTAAAGACTGTCATGATCATTCCCGACGCTGCATACGAGAGGTCGTAAGCGGACCTTAATAAAGGCAGCAGCGGAGGCACCATGTTCGCATAACAGTCAGTTATGAAGTGTCCCAGTGCCAGGATAAAAATACGAAACTTATCAAAATTAACGTCTTTGCCTAAGGCCATGTTATCATCTACTGGTTGTTTTTCTCCCAGTCCCTTATGAACTCCAGGCTCTTCTCGCCCTCTTCCAGGCTTCGTCCCTCTATTACGACGACGCCGTCAAAATCCTTGATCTCTTTAAGGATATATTTCCAGTCTATGATACCCGTCCCTATCTGTAAATGCTCATCATGGGCCCCCCTGTTATCGTGTGCATGGATATGGGAGAACCGGTGTTTTTCTTTTAGGAACCCGGGTATGTTCTTAACGGTGTTCGCATGGCCGACGTCGAAGGTCATGCCCAGGTTTTCCCTGCCGACCATCTCTATCATGCCGAATATCTCGTGAGGCGTCCTGCATAAGAGCTTATCCATGTTAGGCATGTTCTCAAGACAGATCTTTACGCCGTAGTCTTTTGCGTGGTCGCAAATGATCCTTAATGCCTCTATATTCCTGTCCCACGCCTTATCCGGTACCTGATTGCCCAGTGGCGACAGTACGCCCGGATGTATGACCATCGTGTCAGAAAAATCCGCAGAAAGCTCTATGCACTGCTTGAACTGCGCTATCGTCTCATTCCAGATAGGGTCGTTGAGCGTGGCGCAGTTGAGGTCGGAGAACGGGCCGTGTACGGTGATCTTGAGGTTCGTGGAGTTGATTATATCCTTTATTTCAGGAAGCGTCTCCCTGCTTATTCGCTGTTTAGCCTCGCTGACTATCTCCCATCCCTGGAAGCCCATGTCCTCTAGCCGATATGCCCAAGAGAACGGGTAAGTTACAAGCTTGTATGCGGAAAAGCCGACCTTCAGGCTCAAAGCTCTATCTCCATCACAGGCCTGCCGTCTTTCGTTACCGGCGCAAGCCAGTCGATAATCATCTCAGGGTCGAAGTGTGATATAGTGACGTATATGCCCCCAAGGGCCACATCGTGGTCCAGGAAGTTCACTTCACCCATAAAGGCAGCCTGTTTATTCAGCTCGAACGATATTTCTTTCTCCTCTCTCGATAGGCCCTTATAGAAGAAATTTCGTGCAGTATCAAGTATTTTCTCTTTTCTTAATAGATCGTGGAAATGCGAAAGGTCCGAGGGCTTGCCTTCAAAGCGGTCCACATAGCCTTTTTGCTTTATCATGTTCAGCTTTGTGCCCGGGAAAATGTTCTCTACGGCACGGGCCACGTTTTCCTCTACCTCGGTCGGGAACACCAGAACGGACACGGTGGTCTCGATGCTCTCCCTCGTAAGTATGGACCCGATCTCCTCCCGGAATTTTTCTATAGGGTCTAGATTGACCACTTCTTTATCAGCGACCTCGATAGCCTTGCCCATGCCCCATGATAGCTCTCTTTCATCGCGCTGCCTGAGCCACTCCGGCGTGCCATTATCGTCAGAGCGGGCACGTCTTGTGAGCCTCTCCAGCCTGAGCTCGAACGGAGCGTCTATCTTGACGAGCGTGAAGTTCTCCCCGAACTTCTCCTTGAACGTCTCGACCTCGGCGATGCCGCGTATGCCGTCGATAACGACCACGTTGCCTTCCAATGACTCTATTTTCGGAATGCACCTCTTAGCTATCGCGTCCATTCCCTCATCCTTTCTCAACTGGTTCGCGACCGAGCCGATGTTGGCATCGGTAGGCTCCAGCCCCCTGTTCTTTACTTCCTCGCGAAGCACGTCTCCCATTATTATGACGGGGAGCCCCATCTCGCGAGCGACGCCGGACGCCTCACTCTTTCCCGCTCCGGGCATCCCTACGAAAGCTATGACCTTCATGAAAATGATACCTCACTATGATTGTTTGTCTTACTGATTTGAACATATTAATACTTGTGCAAAAATCATATGATAATATCAATTACGGTTTTCAGGGCCCGGATAGCAGGAAGGTCGTACAAATTCGTGCATAAGAAAGCCGCATATTAAAAAATTCAATCTTTGAACGCCCCGATGAACACGACCGCAAAGCTCATTATCGCTGCAGTGACGCCGATCTTCTGTACCAGCGAGATATCTGACTGAGTAAAGACCAGAAGACACGCCTCGAAAACGAACAGATAGGTGGTCCACCTTACCAGCGTTCGTATAATGGAAGAATCGGACATATAGTATGAGAAATATTCATTGACGCAAATAGATTCCGCGCAACATTTTTATCTGAAAAATGAACATAAGTGTGCTTGAAAAGGGAAAATTTTTGTTGTATAAGCGTTTAAATACTTCCTTACTGTATAGTACAGGATATAGAGTAACCCACAGCCCGGAGAATAATATGAATAATATGGACCTGATCATATCGACGATTAAAAAGGTGTACTCAATAAGACATGCAGTGGAAAAGCGAGCCATGGAAAAGAACCCGTTCAATGGCATACCGTTACTCGAAGACATCGCATACAGGCTTTCGAGCGACGCGCTTTCGAAGGACCAGATGAAAGACATATCTGCCTTCGTAACGGCAACCTGCCCCAATGAAGAGACATTGGTGATCATGGAACGCATATCCGCTTTCAAGGCCGGGCAAAAAGTGGACAGGCCCCTTAAAGTGCTTTTATCCTACGTGGGACTGATCCTGCCAATACTGATCGTCATACTAATCGAAGCATACATGGTATATCTGGGCATTATAACTGAGATGCCTTACCTGATCCTCACGTTCGTTCTGATACTGGCGGCGATCATAATATCGGTGCTCCTGTTCGCGTACCTCGGCTATGATCCGGTGTACAGGCGCGATATGATAGAAAACCATGCATGGAAGGCCATACATAAGGAATGCGAATACAGGCTGAATCTGGGCGGCCAAAAAAGGCTCACGGATTAAACGGTCAGACCGTCTCGTCTCCGAGCTCGCGAGTCCTTACCACTAATTTTTTAATGTTCAATCCCTGCCTTGCCCGCAATGTCCTGGCAAGGTCCAGCAATTCGTTCCTCGGGATAGCTTCTGTCCCCTTCATCTTTTCTTCCCACGCAAGCTCGGGCCTTCCCTGCTGGATTACATAAGAGTCGCAGCATCCGAGGGACCCGGCGATGCCCGCCACGTCTTCCGGCATGTCCGCTATGTCCTTTAAAACAGTGGTCCGCGCCTCATAGTAAACAAGCTTTCCCTCTGACCTCAGCCTTGCGCATATTTCGATAGACCGGGTAATGGACTGCAGTATCTCATCCCCGTTTTCATATCCGGACGCGTACAGGTAGGGCCCCTGCTTCAACGGGGCCTTGACGTCAAGGAATACGGCATCCAGTGATCCTTCGTCGTTCAGCTCTTTTATCCGGTCGGGATACATGCCATTGGTCTGGATACCTACCAGCAGGCCGAAGCTTTTCGCATATTTTGCGAGCTCCCGGACTGCTCCCATCTGCATGAACGGCTCCCCGCCGGAAAGGACTATACCGTCGATGAAATCTTTGGCCTTGTCGATCTCGCCTTTTACTTTTTCGATGTCAGCGGGCTCGTAGTCGTCTTCGACCTCCATGAATTGCGAGTTAGAGCAATAAGGGCACTTCAGCGGACATCCCCGCATAAATATGGTCATGACCACCTTTCCGGGCCAGTCCAGAGTCGACGTCGGTATTATGTCGCCAAGGTTAATTTTCATCGAATGCCTCATGTCAATTGAATATTGTAGATATGGGCTTACACCATAATTAATTTTCTGAGCGATATGAGTATAGTGATGGAATGATGAAAGACCATAGGTCAATGACTATGATATATTGGTTTTTCTTATAATTCCTGATCTAATAAGACCTGTATTATGATAGAAAAAGATTTAAAAACACCATATTCCTCCACCACGAAGGCAACTAAGGGCACGGTTTTTTCACCACGAAGCGCTCGAAGGGCTCGAGGGTACACCAGTTTCCACCACAAAGCGCACGAAGGCGAATAAGGACCACTAATTTTTTTTAAGTATATGATAAATCTTCAAAAAAGTCCTTTGTGAACCCTCGAGCCCCTTGTGCGCTTCGTGGTGAAAAATAGTGGTCCTTAGTCGCCTTTGTGGCGTGGATAACTATGATCAGACAGTAAGGATCAACCTTAACCTGCGAAAATATTGAAATGAAAACTAAAATAAGGAAATAGCCGGAAATCCCGGCCATCATTTGATCTAGTTTACGCAGTATCTCTTTCTGTCCCTGAGCTCTGCGATCTTCGCGTCGTTCCAGCCGCCGGTGTTGATGTCGCCGCTTCCGATGCGCTGGCAGTAGCCGGTTATCCTGGAATAGTACTCAAGATCGTTACCGCTTGCGCCGCAGTTCGGGCATTTATTTAAAAGCCCGCCTGACACGGTCGTACATTTCTTGCAGGTTGTCAGGTCGCGGGTGTAGTCGAAAAGTCCCATGCTCGTGTTGCGGCAGAGCTTTTCGGTGAGGCTCATCAGGCCTGCGGGGTCGGGGGTGCCTTCGCCCAGGAATAAGTGGGCTATGTGGCCGCCGTTACATACAGGGTGATAGTTGCCCTCGAGCTTTGCCCTTTCGAACAGCGATATGTCGGCGTCGACCTTTATGTGAGAGCTGTTTGTATAGTATACGGCTCCGCTCTCCCTGTCGCCGTTGACGATGGCGCGGTCCCCGAAGTGGCGCATGTCGAGCTTGGCGAACCTGCCCGCGGTGGATTCTGCCGGGGTCTGGGTGAGCGTCCACCTCCATCCGGTAAGCTCCTGCTGCACTTCAGCCCAGTCGCGCATGTACCTGAGCACGTCCATTCCGAAATCGTATGCGTCCACGGATTCGTGGAGGCTGGTCCCTGTGTGCGCCTGCACGAACTCATTCAGGCCGACGAACCCTACTGTGTGGGTGACGTCCCTGAACCTGTAGTACTCCTCGCCTTCGGCGTTCTTCTGCGTCAGGAACGGAAGGAGCTTGTTCTGGTAGAGCCTCTTTTCCATCAGCTCATGTTTAATGACAAGAGCCTCTTTGATAAGGTCGAGCCTGGAATCCAGTATCTCGAACACTTTGCTGTCGTCGCCGTTTGCCTCAAGGGCTATGCGCGGCAGGTTGACCGTGTTATAGTGAATGTTGCCGGTCCTCATTGTGCTCATCATGGGGTTCTCATAGCCCTGCTTATCGGCCCAGTCGCCGCTAAGCCTGGTCCTGCATCCCATGCTGTTGACCGCGTCATGCTGCCATTCCGGAAGAAGGTTCAGTATGTACGGGGTCCCGTATTTTGAGAACAGCTGATGGACTTTAAAGAGCATATCATTCTGCTCCCTGTCCTTGAACGCGCTATCCCTGACCTTCACTATAAGATTCGGGAAGAGGTGTGGTTTTCCGAGAGCGTCGCCTTCGAGGAAAACGTCCAGCAGTGCTTTCGTAAACATGACAAGCTCATCATGATAGTCGCCATAAGTGCCGGATATCTTACCCTTCGGGCCTACGGCAGGGATGTCCTGAAGGAATTTCGGCACCGTGAGGTCAATATCCATGTTTGAGAACACTACCTGGCCGCCGCGAGCGACGTACTGCATGTTCATCTCATAGACGAACGCCTGTGCCACCTGCTTGACGTCGTCGTAAGACTTGCCGGTGAAGAACGGCGCCATGAATATGTTAAAGTTATCGAAAGACTGCCCGCCGGCCATATTGGTCTGGCTTGACGCGAGGATCTTCGCCGCATGGAGCGCTGCCACCATGCCGTGCTTCGGCGGCCCCGCGACAGACGTATGATTTCCGGTACCGTCGACCCTCAAGCCATGCTTAAAGAACCATGAAAGGTCGTGCTGAAGGCAGTTTGGCCTTATGGCGAAATAGTCCGCGTCATGCAGATGGATGTCACCGCGCATGTGGGCGTCCGAGATGTTCTTAGGTAATATCTTTACGAGAAGATACTCCCTGATTATCTGGTCGCCTGCGAACTTGTGGATGGTCTCGGGGTTATGGTGCAGGTTTGCGTTCTCCTTGCTGCCCTGTTCGATAAGCTTTGTCACGTCGTACACGGGCATACCGAGCCTGGTGTATTGTGAACGGGCTTCTTCGAACCCTTCCTCCAGTAACTGTACCGTGGTGATCTCACGAATAAGGGGTGCTGTCAGGTAGCTCACTTTCAGTTTCCTGAGCTTCGCCTCGACTTCCCTTGCCACGTGTGCGGCGCTTTCCTGAGGGAGGTTAGTCTCTTTGACCAGAGACTCCTCTATGAACTTGCTGTTAAAAGGCTCGAGAGTCCCCCTCGACGTCCTGACGTACATTTCATGTGATTGCTTGTACTTCAGGGCCGCATCCGGGTCCCTCTGGTCTATCATGTTGATAAGTATAGTGCGAAGAGATCTGGTAGTTATGCCGTCCTGTATCCTGTACTGGAGGTCATCCGCTATATCGCATGCCACCTTGTAGGATATCCCTGACTTTATGAGGCTGACAACTACCTTGTTCAGGTCGAAGAGTTCGATCCTGTTGTCAGACTTTATGATGTATAGGTCACCGTCACCGCGTGTCTTTTCGAAATTCATTGAAACCATACGGACACCCCCGGAATGATCTTGTAAGAAGTCATGTTACCATCTCAAGCTATCGATCACCATATACTTGCTTATCGATATTGTAAAAAGCCAATACATAATGACTTACTACTTGTACTGCTTGCAAGGTTATAAGTGTTATGTTTACATTTTGTAAGTAATTATATTAATAGTGATTTTTCAATTGAACAAATAAATATGCGGTCCGTAATTAACCCCATAAGGATTTAAAATCGGTTTTGATGGCTTATACGTAAGCCGAAAAAATATTTGAGCGGCGTGAGAGGGTTTTTTGGGCCGTTTGAAATATTTTAAAAATATTTGTAAAAAAGTTTATGAAAATTTTCATTTTTTAGTGAATATAATAATATTAAGAAATTATTAGCTATCCACAGCAAATATGTAGAGTATATTCGTAATATTTCATAAAAGGGAAAAACAAAATGGACATTAAGATCATTGACAGGAAAACGCTGGAAAAAATAAAGAGCCTTAAGCTGCCTGAGCGAAAAGAGAGCAGCCCTTATGTCGTGCTGCACGTATATGGTGACGGCATCCGGGCGTCGCCAAAATGGAACGCCAAGGTATACATGAATAGTAAGGGCGAGCTTAAACTGGTCACTGTTGACCTCAGTACTCTTGAGGATATGTTATCCGGCGGCATGGGGCGCCAGAAAGAAAAAGTGCTAAAGGTGGACGATGCCGGCTGGGGGTTCCCGCTCGGGGGAGTGATGATAGGCGTCACCGATGAAGCCCGGGTAGAGACCGGCATAGTCGAAGTAAAATATTTCCAGGGAGAGCGTTTCGAGTCAAAAGATTACCTGTATGAGACAGCGCGAGTCACAAAAGAGCTCGTATCCAGATTTAACGCAAGCCCCGAGAATACCCGTATAGAGATATGTACGGGGTATGTGAACACTATGTCAAGAACAGCCCTCCGAGAAGAGGGATATGATGTCACCGTGGTCGAAATAAAAGGACTATTGCAGGACGAGCTGGAAAAAAGGTTCAAGGAATATGTAAAGTCGCTGGGGTATAAGAGATATTTCGACCCGAAAGAGACCCATGACATCGGATACCGTTTCAGCGAAGTCATTAAATGGATCGAAGAAAAGCCTGAAGATAGAATGAAACTGGCAAAGACAGGCTGGAAATATTTTAAGTCCGGGAGCGGTCCTTAAATGTCATAAGTCCTTTGATCCCTGTTTTGTCTATATTCTTTATCATTATATATCGCACAAAGGTAACTAAGGACCATTGTTTCTCACCACGAAGCGCACAAGGGGCTCGAGGGTTCACAAAGGACTTTTTAGAAGATTTATATCATATACTTAAAAAAAATTAGTGGTCCTTATTCGCCTTCGTGCGCTTCGTGGTGAGAAACAGTGGTCCTTAGTTACCTTTGTGATGGACTTGATCAAAGAGGGACTCGCATTCAAATTAAAAATATTACTGGACAGAACTCTAAATGATTAACACTTATTAGTCTGATAAAAAAATTATACTATGCCGTTCTCTGTTATTGTGAACTCGGCGCAACCGCCCTCCGGCATAGACCTGTGCTTCTTCAGTGTCGCCATGCGCTTGCCGATCCCGGTCCTTGTCAGCTGGACTATGACCTTGCTAAGGTGTTCGAGCATGTTGCCGCCCACGGCGCGAAGCTCCTCCTTATCGACATCCATGTAGATCTGGTTCGTTATAATGACAGCAACGTTGTGCTTTCTCGCCAGTCCCAGCAATAACGTCATCTGGTTCGCGAGCTCTCTCTTTAATAGCATGCTGTCTTTGGCCTCAAGCTCAATCCGGTACAGTGCGGTAGCGGAATCCAGGATGATCAATCCCACATTTTCCCTGACAAGTTTTTCGGTGTCCTTAATGGCCACGTATTGTTCTTCGAAGCTTGTCGGCGAGAAAACGATCATGTGCCTTGCGACATCTAAAGCGTTATCACCCGCTATCTGCCTGAAACGATCTGTGGAAAAGCCTTCGGTGTCGATATAGATGACTTTTTTACCTGACCTTAAAGTATTGATGGCAGATTGTAAGCATATATTAGTCTTACCGCTCGCCGGCTCTCCGTAAAGCTGGGAGATGGTGCCTGCTTCAAATCCTCCCCCGAGGAGCTCGTCGAGAGCTTTAGAGCCTGTGGGTAGCCTTTTAATGACCGTTTCTTTCATCGAGATTTAACCTCTATCCTATGCAACGTGATTGTTTATATCGTTGTTGGAAAGCCCGATATTCCGGCTATGAAATGCCTCCGGGAACCCCATCGGTATTATAAGTCCGTCCCACAGGCTGTATCGAATAAAATATTGAAGCGACAAATATATCCGATATCATTAGATAGTTTTTCTTGAACATAATAAGGAGGGACTTGAAGGAAAAACATAGTAGCCCTGATCACGTCGGATTTTACAGTATATGAGCAAGTCGTGTTCGAATTGAAAAGCAGGCGCGTGCCGTTCATTACGCTAAGGATGGATGAGCCGGTCCCTTCTAATGTCAAGGTTGTCATCACAACGACCGCGGAGGCTAAAGAGATAATGTGGGATGGCGAGCACCTTATCGTCTATGATGAGGCACATGCCACGGTCGACAGGGCTATAAACGCGCTGACCGGGACGATACATGCAGCTTCTCTTGTTGTGGGCATAGATCCGGGAAGACGCCCCGGGATCGCCGTGCTGTCCGGGGACATTGTCATAGCTGTCCATCAGGTGGGCGTGACGGAGGTCGAGCCCCTTCTTAAGAAAATAGCCCATGACTATAGCGCAAGAGTATCGCTTGTGAGAATAGGCCATGGGGCCAGGCTTATCACGACACAGATAATCAACTCTCTTCTCCAGAGCGGCTTTAAGGTCGAGCTGGTTGACGAAAGCGGCACTACCCCGTACATTGGCAAGAATATCCACACAAGCACAGTGAGGGACTTAATAGCGGCCATAAACATCGCCAGGATCAAAGGCGTGCCCGTAGGCAAAATGGAAGTGGAGCCGTCCAAGGGCGAGATCCGCGTCATACAGGAATCAAGCCGTTCAATGTCGGAAGGCCGCGCGACCATCCCCAGGTATCTTGCGAGACAGGTCGCTCGCGGAGAGCTGACCATCGATGAGGCCATCGCGATACATAAGGGCGAGCTAAAACTGAGCGACTAAGTAGTGTGTCCCATTAGTTCTTCGATTTATATGGTCATTGACTGATGATCTTATATGATCGCTATATTTAACGCTGCACGTGAGCGTAATGTACTGCCAGTAATATCACAATCATTAAAGATCGATAAGCTTTGATCTCATTGAAGATAAAACATAAAAAAATATCGTGATACGGCAGTTTCTTTTTCAAGATACATGCCGTATCACATTTTCAATCACCGGAGGTGATCACATCCATCTCCAATTCCCTCAGGTCTTCATCCGCTGTAATGGTCTGTTCGACCCGGACGGGTTCCTTCAGGCTGTCGTCAAACCTTATTTCGCGGTCCCTTAAGATATCAACGATCCTGCTTACATGATCGTCCGTCAGTATTTCCGGCCTTGACGAAAGGTATTCCGGGAAATCATCATATTTCAGGAACCGCACAAAGTCTTCCTTCCCCTTAATGGTGCTGTTCGTATAGAGCACGATGCTCATGACCTTCACGCCGTTAAGGTTACAGGCGTACTTCAGGTATTTATACAGTAGATGAGAGGCGCGTCGCGCCTGCTCGCCGGGAGTGGGCTTATCCTCGTATTTCCACTTCGAGTTCCAGTTCTTTGTCTCGACGCAGTATACACCTTTTCTGCCCACCACGATGTGGTCAACTCTGGCTGATTTCAGCATTTTGCCATCGAATTTTTGGCCGTTCTCGCGGGCTATCTTGACATCACTTATCACGTAATAGTCATCGCTCAGCTGTTTAAGCGCGTCCATTACGAGCAGCTCACCGTAGTATCCTTTCAGCTCGCTACGGTACTCTCTCGTCAGTCTGTCCAGCACCTCTTTTTCGCGGTACAGGTACAGCAGGCCGTTCTCGATGATGGCCTCCCTGTTTACCTGCAGATGGTTTATTCTCATCATGTACTCTTCGCTTTTTTTGTTCTTATTGAAGAAGAGCAGGTAATCGAGGATGAGACTTTTTCTCATGTTCTTCTTTAACGTCCTCAGCTCTCTTTCGATGAGCCTTTCCTGTCTTGACCGCTCAAGACTGATGTACTGGTCTATGGCCTCCCGCCGCTCCATCACTTCGCGGATGGTGGTACAGCTTCGCGAGACACCCATGTCGTGCAACTTGCGGATAAGGTCGTCTCCAGCCCCGCTGCTACCAATCAAAGTTGCCATACAAAATAAAAAGCTAGCTTTTATGCTATAAACATTGTCATATGCGGACAGGATAAAATCTTCAAAAATAACAAATATATCCATATTTCACAGTTTTTATAGTTTATAATAGATTTTAAACTGATAAAAACAATATCAGGCCAGTTTGAGATCACAGATATTTTTATTGTTTAAGCTGTCAGGCATCATTAACTGGATAATTCTATAAAATATCCGTTCATCAGAAAAAATGGCTTGTTTCTTCATCGGCGGCATAATATTATAGGCTATTTTGAAATAATGGCAAAATAGCCTTTATTAAGCGTTTTAAGTAGTAATATAACGCATTATGAAATTAGGACAATATTAACAGATTCTCGGTAAAATATTAGGTGCGCCGACCAGACATGCGTTTTTATTTTTAATAGTATATAAATAAATCCGGGCTCAAATTAAGAGTAAAGGAGGGGATAATGTGAAAATATCTAAATTAGTTTTAGTCCTCGTTCTCGCAGTATCGATATCAGCGATCGTAATGCCCGCAAATGCATTCTTCGGATCCCCGTTCGGCGGATTAGGATGCGGAGTACCATTCGGCGGATGCGGGTTCGGATTCCCGTTCGGGACAAGCTCGTTCACAAGCACAGCTGCGTTCCAGGCGACCAGCTCATTTAGCACTGTTGGTGGCGTCGGATTCGGATGCGGAGTACCATTCGGCGGATGCGGGTTCGGATACCCATTCGGAGGATTCGGACTGGGAAGCTGCGGATTAGGAGGCTTCGGACTGGGAAGCTGCGGATTAGGAGGCTTCGGACTGGGAAGCTGCGGATTCTAATAAATGAGGATAAAGGCAAAGGTGTGGGCGGTCAGGCAACGGCTTGACCGTTACAGCTTTTTATTTTATTAAATATCAATTCAAGTGGCGCATTTTTAGTTCCGGACCTATTAAAGCTATTAAAAAAGCCTCTTGTGCGTCTAAACTTTAAAAGACATGGACAGTAAACGATAGAGGTCACCCCTTCTCGAACCGCTCCCATGCCTGCTTTTCCGCCATTCTCATCACTGACTTGAGCGGGACTTTCATTTCCTGGGATATCAGTTTGGCGTCCTCGTACTCCACTGACACGTCGATGACCTTCCCGGACATGTCGGACGAGACCTTAAAGCGCATATCATAATAATTATCGCCTATTGTGATCTTGTAAACGTTAATTTCTCTTTTAGCTATGTACCTGTGCTTTACGGGGATCACGCGAACCCCGAGAGAGCCTGTCTCGAGCATGATCCGCCTGGATATCGCCGGACCGTCGTCTGCTTTAGCCACGACGCGGATAAGATGGCCGCTTCGCCCCTTTTTCATCATGGCAGGTATGATGCTGACATCCCTTGCGCCCATCGATAATAGCTCTTCCACAAGGTTACCCAGCACTTCGCCGGTAACATCATCGACGTTCGTCTCCAGCAGCTCTATCCGGTCCCCGATCAGCGCATCATCCACCTCGCAGTAAGTCACGCGAAGCACGTTAGGTATCGGAAGGTCTATATCCCCGGCACCGTAACCGATAGCGAGCGGTTTATGCTCCGGATAATACCGGCTTGATGACCGGGTATAATAAGATAGGACTGCTGCCGCCTCATGAGTCAAAAGCTCCCCGTCGAAGGGCCCGCCCTGGGTAATGACGTTCGATCCCTTTAAGACTTGAAATGTCTCTGGCAGCGGTACCGGCATGGGCCCGCATCGGGTATCTACCATGCCCCCGCCCATGGCTGCCGGCGTCGATTGTATCACGGGGCGGCCAAGAGTATCGATCGCGGTGCATATCCCGCCTATCATAGCCACAGAAGCGATATGTATCTTTGATCCTTTACCGTGTATCTCATCCAGGGAATCAAGGATCATGTTAACTATTTTCATAGCGTCCGTACGAACGGGTTCTTTTTCGTGCATGATGTTGAGCTTATAAAGGGCATCCTCGCGTGATAAAAAAACGGGCCATTCTTTGGCATCCTGTTCCTTGATATAAATATTCTTTACCTTCATGCCGTTCCTGTTCTCGTCAGATATGTGGACAGGTGCCTCGCTTAGCCATTCTACCGCGGACTTGACTCTCCAGTCATTTGCCCCGCACCCGAGCAACGCGCCCAGTATCATCTTCTCGCTCGCCCCGCAATAAGGATCAAATATCAAGCACTTCAAGATCTCACCGTTCCTTGAGAATATCAGCGGCTATTATCCTTATACCTTCTTAATTTTCATAGCAACGGATAATATGGCTGTAAGAATATTATTTAAACACAAATTATAATTATGTTTTTAGAAAATTGACCGGACAGCCCGCGCTTCTAGTATGGAATGGCTTAAGCGCCATAAACATTGAACATAGAGAAAATTTTTGTACATAGAATAATAAATCCATTTGAATAGTTTAATTGGACAATTCTACATTCCGGTGAACAGGCCGGCCATTGTCATAAAAAGTTGCGATGGGACCGTATTACATTAGCGTTATATTAAATAGTAAACACCCTAATAGACTTATTATACGCTATAATGCATTTTGCCGTTTGCCAGAATCCAGGCATTGATCAAGATCATATCAATTTAACACGAGGGATCAAATGAAAGAGTTGTATTTGAAGGTTGCAAAAGCGTTGCCGAGCGACTTTGGTCGAGGCATTGCACGCATAGACCCGAACACCCTCCTGGAATTGAAGCTTTCCCCGGGCGATATCATAGAGATAGAAGGAAAGCGCGCCACGGTCGCTAAAGTCTGGCGTGCAGAAAAGCAGGACTGGGGCCAGGAGATGATAAGGATAGATGGTTTCACGAGGCAGAACGCCGACGTGGGCATCGGGGAGCGCGTTAAGGTCACCAAGGCCGCGGTCAAAGACGCACAGTACATCGTTCTCGCGCCGCCGGAAGGAACGGCCATACAGTTTAGCGGTAACGCTGTGGAGATGGTAAAACATCAGCTCTTAAAACGCCCCATCATGCCGGGGGATGTCGTACCCCTGATGAGCAGCATGACAAACCCGTTCATGGGCAGGACCCTGTCTAACCAGGCAATACCGCTGATCGCGGTAAAGGTAGACCCCGCAGGGCCTGTCATAATCAACGAGAATACTGAGATAGAGTTGCGCGACAAGCCCGCAAGGGGCTATGAGCAGGTTCGCGCCACGGGTATCACTTACGAGGACATAGGCGGACTGAGGGAAGAGGTGCAGAGAGTCCGCGAGATGATAGAGCTTCCGATGAAGCATCCGGAGCTTTTCCAGAGACTGGGCATCGACCCGCCAAAGGGCGTGCTTCTCCACGGGCCTCCGGGAACAGGTAAAACGCTTCTTGCAAAGGCTGTCGCCAATGAATGCGGCGCTGAGTTCTTCTCCATAGCAGGGCCGGAGATCATGTCCAAGTACTACGGAGAGTCCGAGCAGCGTTTAAGGGAGATATTCGAGAACGCTCGTGAAAGCTCCCCGTCCATAATATTCATAGACGAGCTGGACTCCATCGCCCCAAGGCGTGAGGACGTGACCGGAGAGGTCGAAAGAAGGGTGGTCGCCCAGCTCCTGACCATGATGGACGGTCTCGAGGAGAGAGGCCAGGTCGTAGTGATAGGCGCTACAAACCGTGTCGACGCCGTCGACCCCGCACTGAGAAGAGGCGGCAGGTTTGACAGGGAGATTGAGATCGGCGTGCCTGACTCTCATGACAGGCTCGAGATACTGCAGATCCACACCAGAGGTATGCCTCTCGAGGAAGTAGACCTGGATCGCCTTGCTGCGATCACTCACGGTTTCGTAGGAGCCGATCTTTCAGGACTGGCCAAGGAAGCCGCCATGAAAGCCCTTAGAAGATATCTTCCGGAGATAGACCTCGATAAGGAGATCCCCCAGGAATTCCTGGATAAGATGAGAGTCTACAACAGCGATTTCGTATCGGCTATGAAGGATATACAGCCTTCCGCAATGAGGGAGATATTCCTGGAGCCCACGAACACTAAATGGACAGATGTCGGCGGCATTGACGAGGCCAGGATGGAGATCATAGAGACCATAGAATGGCCCCTGAAGAACCCGAAGAGGTTCAAGGAAATGGGCATAAAGCCGCCAAAGGGAGTCCTCTTATACGGTCCGCCAGGTACTGGCAAGACTCTCCTGGCAAGGGCGGTCGCCACGGAGTCCGAGGCGAACTTCGTCAATATTCGCGGTCCTGAACTGCTGTCCAAGTGGGTCGGAGAGTCGGAGAAGGCGGTGCGTGAGACATTCCGTAAGGCACGCCAGGTGGCTCCGAGCGTAATATTCTTCGACGAGCTTGACGCGCTTGCCCCGGCCAGGGGAGGCGACGAGGGCACAAGGGTCGCCGAACGTGTCGTGAACCAGATGCTCACGGAACTGGACGGTCTCATCGAGATGGAAGGGGTAGTGGTTATAGGGGCCACTAACCGCCCGGACATCATAGACCCCGCGCTGTTGAGGCCGGGAAGGTTCGACAGGCTGGTATACGTGAACCCGCCGAACCAGGAAGGAAGGGTCAGTATCTTCAAGATACACACAAAGAGCATGCCGCTGGCCGAGGACGTGGATTTCAAGGAGCTGTCAGCACTGTCCGAAGGATATGTCGGCGGTGACATCGAGTCCGTATGCCGCGAGGCTGCTATGCTCGCCCTGAGGGAGAACTTCGAAACAACGCAGGTCGAGATGAGACACTTCAGGGATGCCCTGAAGAAGGTCAAGCCCACGATGAACGACATGGTAACGAACTACTATACGAACATCAAGGAGCACTTCAAGGGCGGGACCCCGAAGGAAGTCCAGAAGAAATACACATACGAGTACGTGTAGAGGCACGTACTCAAGCCTATTTTTTTTAACATACCGGTTTTAGTTTTCATGCAGAGCATCATAAGAATCTGCGTAAGCTGATCTTTAATTTAGCCCGCGAAATGTTAATGATGCCATTATAAAACGGTATATATCAGCCCGTAATTATTTTCTGCATTAATAAAATAAGTCAATGTATCACAAAGGGTAAATAGTATTATGAGAATAGCAAGACCGGATGGACGCTACTAAACGACTTGTCGACATGGGTGTCATGCCTTTCAGGAGGAAAAGTTCCGGCGGAGCGTTAAAGCCGCATTTCTCGCTGACGTTCAGGTGCGAAGGCAGGCTCAGGACATTTGGCGTGGACACGACAAGGATGGGGCGTTCAAAGGATGAAGGGCATCATTTTTTGATCACTCACGCGCACAGCGACCATTACGGGAGCTCTGCGATGCTTTCAGAGAACGCGATCGCTTCGGACAAGACAGCGGTGGCGCTTGAGCTAAGGCATAATAAGTATTTTAAAGGTACGACTTTCAAGGTCGGCGACACAATAGACGTGGAAGGCGTGAAGATCAAGACTTTCAGCACGCATCACTCTATAGGCTCTACGGCGTTCCTCTTCGAGAATGACCTCGGCGTCAGGATACTGGTCACGGGGGACATTAAAGACTGTAAGGACCTGCCGGATTGCGATCTGCTGATAACTGAGGCCACCTATGGCCACCCTGAGGACCCTTCATGCATTTTCGAGGACGACTTTGAGGCCTTCAACTTTGCAGTCAGCCAGGCAAGAGTGGGGTTCGGCGCCTACTCGTTCGGAAAGGCACAGCGTGCCGTTAGCCTCATAAGGATGGCAGGGTTCGACGGCCCGATAGAGATGGAGAAAAATTCTCTGATGCTCACAAAACACCTTCTGGGAGACGAGGCCGGGGAACTGCTGAAGCTTGGCGAACATGACGGGAGGATGTGTATCACGTCCCCGTGGAGCCTTAACAGGCTTCCCTATGACATGAAAAAGTATGTGCTGACGGGCCAGAAATACTATGAGCACCAGACCATATGCATAAGCGACCATCTTGATTTTAACGGGCTCAGGGAAATGGTCTATTCGATGGATCCCGACTATACGCTGGTCTATCATCCGGAGCAGGGTAACTCGCAGCAATTTTCCAGGTTTTTAAACAAGAACGGAAAGCAGTCATGTACTATATCCGACATTACAGGGGCTATTAACGAAGACATCCTTTAGCCAAAATTAATTTCGATGATACCTAAAAATTTATTTAGATATACAATCCAAAGGGTAATGATCAGAGGCCTATATAGTTCTATGATTGTGATAGAAACTTTATGATAGGTTTTCAGTAATTGAAATATGCGGTCAAAAGAGGTAATAAGTGTGAAATTGACTAAATTGATCATGGCGGCTATTGTTCTAATGGCTTTTATCGTTCCGCTTCAGGCATCCCAGGCGACGGCACAGATGCCAAAGACGGTCACCATATCCGGAGTTGTTTATAATTACGGTACCACTGTGGGTGATGCAAACGTCTACCTGCTCGACTGGGATGGCTCGAGGCCCGGCGCGACCGTAAGCAGCGGGAAGACAGGTGACGGAGAAAAGAGCGCCAAAGGAACATTCAAGTTCACAGGCGTGCTTTACGACCCCGCAAAACCCTTTAACTTTTGCATAAAGGCTGAAAAAGACGGGAAGACAGCATATGTGCTTGTATATATTATCGACCCGTACAGCCAGGATCCGATAGTTGCACCGGTCAAGATCGACATCAGCCAGGAGTCCTGGAAATGCGACCTCACCGGGACCGTACAGAACAATAACCTCTATCCTGAGCAGTCCGCACAGGTCACTCTTTATGAAAGGGACATAGTGAACGATACAAAGACCAAGGTCAACTATGTCTATAATCCCATACAGACAGGAGGGGACGGGGGATATGTCCTCACAGGAGTCCCTTACGGATACTATACAGTCGAGGCTGAAAAGAACGGCATGATAGGCACGGGGGACATCGTCATTTACAAACAGGACGCGAACATAAACATCATTCTCTCGGAAAAAGCCCCCACGCCGACCCCGACACCAACCGCCCCCGCAGGAGGCTCGGGTGTCACGGGATTGCCCGGATTTGAGCTTGTCGCAGCCTTACTGGCATTCTTAGGCGCGGCATACACTGTCAGAAAGATGTAAGCTTTTTAACGCTTACATCAATTTCCCATTTTTAGCCAAAAAATTTGGCAAATACCTTTAAAAAGACTGCAAATGGTTTCGTAGTCATAGAAAAAGAGATTAAGGATATGATGATATAGGATAAATTATATGGCAGACGATGATAAACTTCTTGTTGTGCCGCTAGGCAGCGAATCCAAGAACATTACCCAGATCATATCTAACGATACTGCGAGGAGCATACTGGAACTCCTGGCTGAGAGCCCTATGTCGACCTCTGCCATAGCTAAGAAACTTGATATACCCCTGACCACGGCACAGTACAATGTCGAAAAGCTCATAGAGGCCGGCCTTGTCAAGATAGAGAGGACGAAATATAGCGAAAAAGGCAGAGAAGTTAAGCTATATTCCGCGGCCAAGAGGTACATCGTACTGGTCCCGGAAAAGACTCCGAGCCAGGCCGTAATAGACGCCATAAAAAAATACCTGGTATTGCTGCCGATAGCAGCGGTCCTGTCTATCATAGTCGAATACTTTGTCCCGCTCAAGGATCAGCTTATGGACAGCGGAGAAGAAATGCTGGCAGCAGGTGCCGATCCCAACAGGCTTAGCTATGCCCCTGATATCGGGATTAAGGCCGCTCCGGTCCCGGCTCCTGAAACTGTAACTTCGTCGATCACGGACCAGATAAGCCAGAGCCTCTCATATGCCGACCCGCTCCACCACAGCGGAGTGCTCTTCCTGACAGGATGCCTGATAATAATATCGATGGTAGTCGTCCTGGAATACTTGAAATACAGGAAAAAGTGAAAAAACAGACAATAATAACCATTTTTAATATTTTGATCAGTCTGTCTCTCAACTTCTTTTATTTTATACAATTTTCTCTTACCACAAAAGTGCACTAAGGTACACTAGCTCTCACCACGAAGCGCACGAAGGCGAACAAGGAACACAAAGGACTTTTTTAGAAGACTATCATATACTTAAAAAAATTAGTGTACCTTATTCGCCTTCGTGCGCTTCGTGGTTAACAGTTTAGTGTACCTTATTCGCCTTCGTGCGCTTCGTGGTTAACAGTCTAGTGTACCTTACTCGCCTTCGTGCGCTTCGTGGTTAACAGTCTAGTGTACCTTACTCACCTTCGTGCGCTTCGTGGTTAACAGTCTAGTGTACCTTACTCGCCTTCGTGCGCTTCGTGGTTAACAGTCTAGTGTACCTTACTCGCCTTCGTGCGCTTCGTGGTTAACAGTCTAGTGTATCTTCGAGCCCTTTGTGGTTGATCTTATCAAAGAGGAACGTATATTGAAAGAACTTTCAGGCGGGATACATAGACTTTACTCGTCCTCTGTCTCTATTCCCACTGTCGAGAGGAACCGTCTGGTCACTGCCTCTTCTGTCAACTTTAAAAGCATGTCACGGTCTTTTACGCCGCTGAACACTCCCAGAGGTATCTGCGCCGCCGCGGTCTTTGGATGCCCTCCGGCCGAGCCGATGTCTCCAAAGGATTTCTGTATGATGTCGCCTATGTTGATACGGATGTCCTTGCTCCTTGCCGAGACGTATATTTTCTCATCCGTAAGCCCGTAGACAAGCACAGTGGAAATCCCTTCAAGCTTTAATAGATGGTCTGCTGCCTGCGGAAGAGTGTCGCGGTCGTATATGAAGCCCACGTTGGAAAGAAGGTAGCTTCCCTCGATCTTTTTATTACGTATCGCCTCTCCCAGCACCTCGAGAGTCTCGGCTGACATCGACGGCGTCTCGATCTGCGAGAGCAGGTCGTGTTCCGCGAAAGAGTAGAGGAAAGCGGCAGCTGTAAGGTCAAATGTAGAAGTGTTGCGCTTAAACTCGTTAGTGTCGGTCCTGATACCGTATAGCAATGCGGTAGCGAGATGGCTGGAGAGCTCAAAATCAAGCTCCTGCACATACCTGGTCATGATGGTGGACGTAGCCCCCACATCAGGCCTGATATCAACGAATTCGGACTTTATCTCGGTATTTTCATGCGCCATATGATGGTCGATGATTATGTTCACATGGGTATCGGGTGGAAGCGAGTTATTCTTACCGGGAGTGTTAGAGTCCACAAGCGCTATTATGCTGTATTCTGACAGCATCTGATCTCTTACCTGTATGAGCGGGATGTCAAGAAGATTTACGAACGCCCGGTTCTCTGCATGGCCGATCATGCCATAATAAAGTATGTCTGCCGTCTTACCCAGCGAGTCGGCGATATTCTTCAGCGCAAGTCCGCTGGCGATGGAATCCGGGTCGGGGTTATCGTGTATGACGATGCCTATCTTTTGCGACGGGTCTATGGACTTTAAATAGTTCATTAGCTGCCACGCAGCACCCCTTATCTCGATCTTCTGGAGCTCCGTAAGGGCCACGTCCGCCACAATGCTCGGCGGGTGAAGGACTATGTCCGCCCCTTCGGAATACAGGTCGTCTATCGTTATCAGGTCGATAGCCCTCACCATTACAAAGGATTTGGGGGAGACGTTCTTTATATATTTGAGAGCCGTCACATTTGCGTCAAAATCCGAGCTCATGATGAAGACGCCTTCTGAGCCTACGAGCGGCATCTCCTTTAATGATTTTAATGAGTTTATGTCGCCTTCTATCGCTTCATAGCTTTCATCCCTGAGTGCTTCGACACGCGTGTGTTCGCTATCTACGATAAGAAACCCTTTCTTTAGCTTTGCTACTTCTTTGGCTATTGCAAGCCCTATGCTACCCCCGCCGAGTATCACATACGGGTACTTCTGCTTCTTCGGGTGTTTCTTGGAAGGCTTCTCTGTGGTCTTTTCTGATTGAATGTTCAAAACCCCGGTAAGTTGATCCTTTATTGTAATGGTCTATTGCGGATAAACTTTCTGTTGTCAGTTATACCACAACGTATATATCTGAGATATGACTTATTAAAGGTTCGCTGCGGGTAAGTATTATACATATTTTCTGCGGCGCGAGTGTTGTAATCATTTGGGCCCGTGGCTCAGTCAGGCAGAGCGGCGGACTCTTAATCCGCATGCCATGGGTTCAAATCCCATCGGGCCCGCCAATGATCACGAACACGATCTGTTTTTATGGGATTTAAATCAGGATATTGTGTTAGTACTTATGACCTTACGCAGTTCGACGCTCGGCCTATATAACAACATATAACTTTTTAATCCACGCCGTTCGACACTCGTTCTATATAACAACATATAACTTTTTAATCCACGCCGTTCGACGCTCGTTCTATATAACAACATATAACTTTTTAATCCACGCCGTTCGACACTCGTTCTATATAACAACATATAACTTTTTAATCCACGCCGTTCGACGCTCGGCCTTCGGCCTCGCTACTCGGCTTTTAGGGTGCTTCGATGTCAGGGCCGGGCTTGCACCCCGCTCGCATTTCTGCTTCGCAGAATGCTCGCTCGCAAGCCCTAAGCGACGCGGACTAACGCCGCGTCCATTACCCTGCCATCTACGCATCCCTTCACTCGCTCGCTTCGTTCGCTCGCTCCGGGCAGACCCTAAAAGCCTACGCCGAACGCGAAATGTAAATTTTGAAATTTATAGGATAATCGGATATGCATAGCTCAGTTTACGAGAAAAATATGGGTGATATCTACTTCTGGATCATTCTTGATTTTCTTTCCCTTTTAGCTCCTTAACTCTCTCCAATATCCTCTCGAGTATCTCATGGTCTGACAGTATGCCTTCCGGAGCAACCACGACCTTCCTGCAGCGTATCGGGACGTTGTCCATACGATATGCGGTGCCTTCTTCCTCGACACCTACTATTGTGGATGGCATAACGATCTTAGATACACCGGTTGTCGGCGTGTAATGAGGGTCGATACAGATAGTCGGGATCTGCGCGTAGTACTTCATGGAAGATACCGGGAAGTGAGCACCGGGATCCGAGGCAATGACTAATGCGGCATCGCATTCATGCCTTTCAAGAATATCGTTGGCGGCAGTCTCACCAGGATTATACCTTGGATATCCTCTGGAGAAGTCCATCGCGAACGGGAACCCGGACTGCCAGCTCATAACCTGGCCGGAGCCTGACACGTTGTAGTGGCCTCTCATGGGGATCAGGTTGAACTTGGTGTACTTGTTCATATCCGCGACAAAGCTGATAGCAATGTCTATGTTCCTGTGCTTACCAGTCGTCTGAGTAACACCCATACCGAAGAAAAGCAAACCGAACTTTTTAGATTTGCAGAGGTTTCCGAGCTCTTTTATTTTTTCTTTAGGTATTCCGGCCACAACATCGGGTATGTCCTCGCCTCTTATCACTGTCCTGAGCGCATCCAGTAATTCATAGTCTTTGCCCTGCTCGACCTGTACAAAGTACTCCGCCTGTTTTGCGGTGTCGGTAGGCCTTGGATCGACTACTACCACGGTCCTGTCCTTGAAGCCTCTCTCTGTGAAAAATCCTCTCGGATAAGTAGAGTACCTGCTCATGTGCCTCGGGTGAGCGTGGACCGGGTTGCAGCCCCAGTAAATAATGAGGTCAGCCCTGTTCTTGACCTCACCGAGAGTGCAGCACGGCGCTCCCACAGTCTGGATAGCGATGACTGAGGGCCCGTGACATACCGAAGCGGTGTTATCCGTCACTCCGCCGCAAAGCTCGGCAAGCTCGTTACCCACTTCCTGGGCCTCACACGAGGTGGAAGACCAGCCATAGAACAACGGCCTCTTCGCATTCGCAAGGATCTGCGCAGCCTTCTCGATAGCGTAATCGTAGCTCACAGGGGTGAACTCTGCAGAGTTGTCTCCTCTTTCAAGAGGTGTCATTATCCTGTGGCCGTCCTGGGCAGACTTGAATTTCTCATTCCCTATGGCACATGCGTTAAGGGTATCTATTATTCTGTTACCGTCCTTGATTATTTTAATATCGTCGCAAAGAGTGCCGCAGAAGGGGCAAACGACATCCGTTACTACCTGTAGTTTCTTTGATTCTGCCTTTGTTTCAGTCTCAGTCTTCATCATAAGTATCAACTCACAGCTTTCAGCGTGGTCTTTTGCAGCAATTCTACTCCATTCATCACCTTTTCACCGGGCGCAGGCTCAATTGAGACTTTTACCCCCTTATAGTGGGGCATACCCGTCGAATATGTCTTTGGATTTATTACCTGATTCGCCCAGGGGCCCATGGGAATAAAGACCAGGCCGGGATGCGGTCCCTGAGTCGTTTTAACGGCTTTAACGATGACTTCTCCGTGATCCGACCTTACTTTCACTGTCTGTCCCGGGAATACCCTTATTTTCTTCATATCGCTGACATCCATCTCAACGATCCCGCATGCCTTTGCGTACGCCTCTTCATGTTTATGACCTTCAATGGCGACTCCCTGCCAGATAGTTCTGCCCGTGATAAGATTTGCTTCTATAGAGTTGGCCATTCATAACCCTCCGATGTTTAATATTTATATTATACTATATTTATATTATTTAAGAAATAATCATTTCTATCCCGATGGAAGGCATAAAAATTTAAAAGTAATCCCTATCGATGCAATATATTTGGAAATAAAGCCACTATTCGCCTTCTAAGACAATATCCATCTATCAGGATTTGAATGAAGTCATGTTTAGCGCGTTTGTTTTCGCTTCGTTACTATAGTCTGATACTTATGCTGGTCATAAAAGGGAATAAGCCATAGCATAAGTACCGGCACTCATAGATTTTTTATTGAAAAATATTATAAAATCGCTTAATGGATATAGCCTGACACTCAGGAATAAATATAAATATTATGAGTAGTATTTATGGAATGCTCGTCATACGGACATTAGTGAATCCGTACCGGCCGGCATTTACAGTGGGGCCCGTGGCTCAGTCAGGCAGAGCGGCGGACTCTTAATCCGCATGTCATGGGTTCAAATCCCATCGGGCCCGCTTCTTATTGAATCTTGTTTTATTGAGACCTGTTGATCAGGCTATTTTTAACCAGATACTGGTAATTCCGGGTAACTTTTGCAATTCTAAAATTATATGAATCCTTAGATAATAGCTTGTATAATTATAATAAGGAGCGATAGCCCTGGACATCATATCCGCAGTTAAGCGGCATCCGGCCACATCTTTCTATTTACTTGCGTTTATCATATCCTGGTCAGGCTACCTGATGAGGTGGGATGACTGACACGGGCAGTTTCATTACGGCGCAGTCCGCGGTCTTATATCTCGTCGCGGCGGCGATATTAATATTGGGCTATAGACGGTTTTAGCGCCGCGAAGAAGGATCGAGCGATATCCGTGAACCTGTAAATCGGGCATGGTCCGGGAAAGACGAAATGAAATTATAAAGCGAGTACACTAAAAAGAAAAAAGTCCAATTTTTATTTTTCCTGAAAATCCTTTGCGTTTAGTGATATGCTAACGATTCCGTGTATACATACCACAGTACTACCGATATGGCTATGCCTATCAGTAATATGGCACCAATTTGCGATTCTATCAAACTATATCCAATCCCCTTTTGTTTTTATATATAAAAATAACAGTTTTGAGCTTATAAAGTTATCGGTTATTAAGCAATATTTTACTTTCCTAATTTAAAGTATGGAAACAATATATACTAAAAGATTGAAATTAACCATAATATCCTCAATGACTTCCCATTTATATTAACAAACATATATGTCCAATTACGCCGTAAATATCAGTGCAGATCATTCATACGGGTGATATTGTTGAACATACTACTTGCGACGGACGGCAAACCCCATTCGGAAAAGGCGATGAACTATGCCATTGAGTATGCAATGCTCCATAAAGCGATGCTATTCATTGTTTTTGTAGTCAGCCCCAAGACCGGAGAGGATAAAGAGACGATAATCACTTACGGCAAGGGTGTGCTTGAAGAGGTTAAAATGAAGGCCATGGAACATGGCGTGAGCGTGACCACTCTTCTTGAAGCCGGAAGCCCTTACGAATCCATATTGAAAGCGGCGGACCGCATCAGCGCCGAGGCTATCATCGTCGGCACGTCAGGGAAGACCGTAATAGACCGGGTACTAATAGGCAGCGTGTCCGAGTATGTGGTGCGTAACGCCTGTTGTACGGTCGTCGTCGTCAGATAAGCGCTTATATAAAATATCGCTACCTTTTTATATTTGATAGTGCCCTTTATTCAGATTGCAGGTCTTATAATTTGATTTGTCCATTTTCAGGCGTTACTCGGATAGGTGATGCTGATGTTCGTTCCGGATGAGCTGAGGCTGTTTTTCGGCTCGAACCCGATGCTTTACGGTAATATCGGTGCGGATGACCTGGAACAGCTTATAAGGATACAGAGGCTGTTCCCGGATAAGGTGAGGCTGCTCAGGGATATTGATGCCGTGGAGCTTATCGGTTTTAACTGTATGTGCTGCGGAGAATGCTGTTCCCGTGTGAAGTATATACCCGTATGTCTAAGCGATATTAAAAAATGGCTGGCAGGAAATAGATTTGATATTCTTGGCCAGGTCGTTATCGATAGAAGGGTCACCCCCTTAATTGCCACATGCGGAAAAGATGCGATAGAAGAGGCAAAATGGGAGGCGAGGAAGGTTCTTGACACTGCAGGTATATTCCCCGGTCAAGAAAATGTGCATTATGGCCATATCTTAGAGCTATCGTATATGACGATGCTGCTGGAAAACGTGGCATACGTTAAAAGAAAAGACGGCCATTGCGTGTTTTTGTCAGACGATGATGATGTGATCAAGGTATGTGCCATACACGGAGTAAAGCCTCGCGTTTGTGAAAAGTTCCCTTATTACACAGGTAAGTATACAGATAAAAAGCTGATAAGGGACGATATCTTTTGCCCGTCGTTAAGGGAGGCCGGAGCAAGATCATGTTCAAAAGAAGCGATGCGATTTGAAGAGCCGGATTCCGTTTTCCTTTATATATAATTTTTTATGAGGTGCTGAAATGATCACTATGATACTGGTTACCCGCAAACCCGGGTGATTTTTTACAGGATCGCCCCTAATCGAGGCAAACGCCTACGCTGGCCCGCTCCTCCGGGATCTTTACTCCCCTGAGCTTTGCGCCGCAATATTCACAGTATTCTTCGTAGAACACTGTCCTGCCGCATTTCGGGCAGTCCATTTCCATGGAAGTGCCGCAGTGTGCGCATATCCTGCAGTCCTCGTCGACGATGTTCTTGCATATCGGGCATCTTATCGGGCCCAGCGGGTTCACCCTTTTGCATACCGGGCAAAACGCGGAATCCGCCGGTATCATTTTGTCACAATACCTGCAGGGTTCTCTGCTCAATAGCTCATCATTCCCGTTCATCTTTACACCTCTTCGCTCAGGAAGCGCCTTAGTGCCTCTTTGAAAGAGGGCGCTACCTGCTTCTTTTTTACTGTAAATAGTATTGTAGGACAGAGAATTATTTAATAATATTTAAGAAAAGTTCATAAAAATTCATAACAAAAAAGAAAGATAAAAAAATTGGTTTTATATTAAGCTTATAGTTTGGTGCCGCATTCGCCGCAGAACCTTGATGCCGGGTTGTTCTTGGCACCGCACTTCGGGCATTTGTTCAGTCCCAGAGCTGCTCCGCAGTTGTTGCAGAACTTGCCTTCTCCTGCCGGCTTTCCACACTCGGGGCACAGCGTCTGCCTTCTTTCTATGTCGCCCTTGAATACGTTTGACTCTCTGGCCTTCTCCTTGATCTCCTCGGTCATCCTCTCTGCCCTGGCGGCTGTGACTTCCACATTCTCGCGCGGTGCGCATTCGACACAAAGGCCATCCTGCTCATTCCAGTCAGACTCGCAAACGTATTTCTTGCACTTCGGGCAGCGGTAGAAATGGCCTTTTGCCTCGTTCTGGGCTATTTCGAAGGCCTGTTCCCATTCCCTGCGCCATTCGGGAGACATTCCCTCGTGACGCTCGTTAAGGATGTCGGTACCTCTCTCCAGTGCTCCGCCGACGCGGTACATACCCGCGAGGTCAGCACCCACTGCTACGGCTTTTCCGAACATATTGAAAAGCCCGGATTTCTTATATGTCTTTGACTCTATGAACCTGGTCTTATAGCCGTCCTGGCAGATGTCGCAGTAGAACGTGAACTGGAATCCTGCTTCTGTGCTGTTATCCTCAAAATTTCTCGTAAACGGCTGTAACCTGGATGATTCCTGAATTGCCATAATGTATCACCTTAGTTTTATTAATATGATCATCTTAGCGGCTTTCCGCATTTGACGCATTTCGCTCCGAAAGGAGGCTGCTCTATCTTACACTTTGGATTCGGGCAGACCTCGATGAACGGGGCACCGCAACTCTCACATTTTATTTCGAGGAAGGTTTCCTTCCCGCATTTCTGGCATGTGATCCACAGCGGAAGACCGCAGTGGCTGCACAGTTTCCACCCCTTCTCAATAGGATTCCTGCATACAGGACACCTTATCGGCCCTGCCGGATCCGCCTTTCCACAAAACGGGCATATTCTGGCGTCAGGCGGTACTAGCTTATCACAATATACGCATGGATGTTTATATCCGGCCATTTCTTATCTACCTCGATCTTATCATGAAATCATGAACGCTAACGATGCATCCCTATCCGTTTTTCCATACCTTCGAATCGTCCGTGGTGCTCACGTTAAAGCTTAATAGCGCGGAGATGCCTTTTTTCCATTGCTCCGGCGACGTATGCACCACTCTCCCCACATACGCTTTCCTTAAAGTGCGTAGCTGAGGAAGCCTCTGGATAGAATAAAGATATTTTACGTATTTAGGTTCGTAAAGCTTTTCCTCGGGGAGGTAAACTGGCTCTCTCCGGAAATTGATGGCGGCCATGGAATCGTTAATGGTCCTGATCATGCTGTCCGCTGCCCGGTCCAGTTCCTCGAGGTCCTTTATTTCACTGTATATTTTCCTTTCCATGATCCTGAAAACATAGGTGGCCTTACCGTCACTCTTACCTTCATCCCCTTCCAGGGTATTTTCGGCCTCATCGGCCCCGGAGCCTGCCTCTATTTCCCCTTCGTCTTCGCCCTCTTTATCCTCAAGCAGAGCAGAGCCCATTATCACGGCGTTACCTGGCTTTTTTGCATCGGTGTCGTACACGGGAATGAGATACCAGATATACTCGCCGGTAACTTCGCCGAACAGTCCGCGCTTTATCCCGATAGAGATGTGGTCCTGCCTTGCCATGGACCTGAGAGTATCATATTCATCCTTTAATCCGGCCGAAGATATCTTTTTTTCCAGCGACTTCCATATCAGAGGAGATATGCTGTCCAGGTCACATTTCCGGGCAGACCTCCCGTCCTTCAGTAACCTCGAGGCCTTCCTTATCCCGGAAGAGTCGAGGCCCGGTACAAGTTCTTTTAGCCACGCCTGTGTCCTTTGAGATAGCTCGGCCATGGCTTTGGAAAGAGACGACTTAAAAGGATCGAACTGGTGGCCCATCGCTGACAGCCGCACCTTATTCCCGTCCTCTGTGCCTATGACTATCGCGTAGCTCTCTTCCTTCGTCTCGCTGATGTGGCTATAAGGCATTCTGAATGGCTCGCCGATCTCTGGCAATATGACGAGTGCCGTTTCGAAAAACCTCGGCTCGCATATCCCTGAGCTTATCTCATTGCCCGCCCCGTCTACAAGGACGTGCTCTGCCTCAAAACCCTTTTCCCTTACCTTTTCATGCATGAGCATGTCCTTTAGCAGGACCTCGTTCCTCAGCCTGCATAAAGCCTTAGTGAAATCCTCGTATGCGTAACCGAGATCGTAAAGGGATAATAGCTCATCGGCCCCAAGGCTCAATGACAGCCGGTAATCTTTCGCAGATAGCCGGGTGATCTCCCTTGGCGAGAAAAGTATGGGTTCCCCGAGATGAGGAAGGATCGTGACTGTATCTTCTTCCAGCGCAGCGGTAGCCTCGCCGTTTGCCATCGTATTGCCCTTCCCGTCTGATAGCTCATAGCTGATAGGGCATTCCATTATCCTTTTCTTAGTTTCGGGCTCCACAAACGGTTATTAAGCAACATAGTATTTAATTTTAATTATTTGAACGAATCATAAAAATAGGATGGTCATTTCGCCTATGTTAGGCATTGTCCATAATTTTCTGAACGATTATCGGACAATAATATTGGCATTTTATCATCCTGGACCGGATTGATCTAGCGTACGTGATAGATGTAATACTCCGGCCTTAAAAGCCCGTGATCAGCGTAGGATAATGGCAAAATTAAAACCCCAATGATACTATACGATCAGTATAATTTATCGCAGCACATATAAGATGATTACATATATTTTTAATAAATAACCAACAATATTAAAAAATTACACAATATTGTAATAAATATGGTTTTTTATCAAAATATTGAATATAAAGTGTGTATGGAATATTGCGATTTTTTATTTTAATGATAATTTTTAGTTTTTTTAGCGAAGAGCTTGCTCGATATTGCTAAAATGAGGATTTTTTGCCAGGTTGTAAAAACTATGTAAGTTTTGCACTGCATCTCTGAAAGTATCCATATTTTATTATGATATGATAAATTACAATACGAATAATTAAAAATAAATTAATAAAAATAGTTTATAATAGTTTATTTCATATTATAATAATAAAAATTTATTAAATAATATACTTTATTTCATAAAAATATAATATTCTCATTTAACAAAAATTTATGTTATGATCGTGAAATTTAATAAGATAGCTTCTGTTAGCCGTCACGAATGGAAGGCCGATTTTCACGGGCAATTTTCAAAAGAATAATAGTACGCGTTCAGGAGATGCTCGGGGTTTCCCGACAGGTAAACAATGTCATCAATGGCAGCTTCGTCTATCCCGCCTCCGGAAACTTTCGCAATGTACGACTCTATATCGTCCTCTTTTCCCCTTCTTCTGAGCATAGCTGCACAGGCAATACCAAAGTCCCGGCCTGACCCGTCGATCTTTACGGCTGCTGCATACTCAAGCTCCGCATCATCGAATCTCCCGAGCCTTTCAAGTATGATGCCATAGCGATATCTTGCCGTCGGGCTCTCCGGCTCAGATCTGGCAAAGTCCCTGAGACGGGACTCGACGTCGTCATAAACCCCCAGGTTCTCCAGCATCATGCCATAATTATACGCGGCGGCCATGTCCATCGGATCTAATAATACCGCTTCCAGAAGCTCATTCAAGGCGTCCTCATAGCATCCGAGACGCCATAATAGCAGTCCGAGGTCGTAATGGGCCTTTTGGTTATCAGGATATGCCGCTATAGAGGCAAGATAAGCCTTTTCGGCCTCATGAGGCATTCCGGAGATCTCAAGGGTCACAGCATACTGGTATAAAAGCTCCGAACTGTTAGGCTCAAGGCATAAAGATCTGTAAAGCTCCGATGCCGCCTCAGGTAATTTACCGGCTTCCCTGAGCGCGATGGAATAATTAAGCCTGGCCTGGACGTTGCACGGGTCAATGTTCACGGCGGCGGAAAGCTCCTCCAGCGCCGCATCGATCCTGCCCATTGATAAAAGAAGAGTGCCATACCTGACCCTGACTTTTGTATTGCACGGGTCCATGCTTATGGCGTTAACGTATGATTCTTCCGCGCGCTCCGGGTGGCCGAATTCCCTCAACACCTCGGCCTTAAGAATGTGATACATAGCCTCGTTGTCTTTAATGTTTGGCCCGGTCTCCTCATCCACGCCTTTTCTACCCCCTTAAAAAATTTTAGCTGTAGGTACTTAGCAGATATGCGGGTTTTATCTAGAAAAAAAGCAAAATAACAACGTTTTATTAACATATACAGTATTATTTGGCATCAATAATGACCATACCGTGGCGGTAAGAGCGTGTGCGATTGTATTTATAAGTAAACGGTAAAGGAAGATGCTGTTTTTGTAAAGCCGAAAGAGGTCTCATGGCATTCATATTCTTAGTGATATATCCAGGGCTTTTTCGGCGGGATACAGAATACAGGATGATGTAGCCCTGTTTTTATTTAAGGTGATAAAGACAGGATTTTATACTGCACCGACCATAAACTATATTTAAATGAACATCTTTACAAGAGATGCTTTTGCCGGGATGGGGTAGTTGGCCATCCTACGGGACTGTGGATCCCATGAGCCGGGTTCGAATCCCGGTCCCGGCCCTCATTATTATAGTGTTCGTCAAGTATTTATGGAAAAACCCGTTTTTATAATATCTTAACAGGTGTCAGATGACAATAGAGGAAGAGATAAGGACAATCCAGGAAGAGATAGATAAAACCCAGAAAAACAAAGCTACAATGCACCACCTGGGAAGGCTTAAAGCCAAGATGGCGCGCCTTAAGGATGAGCTTATCAAAAAGGCAATGTCCAAAGGCGGCGGCGATGGAGGCTACAGCGTCAAGAAGAGCGGAGACGCCACAGTCACGCTCGTAGGTTTCCCTTCAGTCGGAAAGTCCACGCTCATCAATAAGCTCACGGATGCAAAATCAGAGATAGGAGCCTATGAGTTCACCACCCTTGATGTCATCCCCGGCGTCATGGAGTATAAAGACGCCAAGATACAGATACTTGACCTGCCCGGACTGGTAAAAGGCGCGGCATCAGGCAAGGGCAGAGGCCGTGAGGTCATATCCGTCATAAGAAGCTGTGACCTTATCCTGATGATCATAGACGTTTTTAACTATCAGCATATCCAGGTCCTTGAGAAAGAGCTTTATGATGCCGGCATTCGCATTAACCAGACCCCTCCGGACGTCACCATAACGAAGCAGATCAAGGGCGGCATTACTATCACTTCGACAGTGGAGCTTAGCATAGACGAAGAGACCATAAAGACCGTCATGGGCGAGTATAAGATGCATAATGCCCTGATCAACATAAGGGAAGACGTCAACATCGACCAGATGATAGATGTCATACGCGGTAACAGGGTCTATATACCGTCTATAATGGTCATTAATAAGATCGACCTTGTGGATAAAGAGCAGATCAAGATGTTCCCGAAGGACTCCATAAAGATATCGGCCGACAGGGAATTGAATCTTGAAACCCTGAGGGATGTGGTATACGACCAGCTCGGTTTTATTAACGTATACCTTAAGCCGCAGGGAGAGTCCGCAGATATGGAAGAGCCCCTTATCATGAGAAGAGGGTGCACTGTGGGCGACGTATGCGACCGCCTTCACAAGGACTTCAGGAGAAAGTTCAGGTATGCCAAGGTATGGGGCGAATCCGCAAAGCATGCAGGCCAGAGGGTCGGGATAGACCATTCGCTTGAGGACCAGGACGTCCTGACGATAATAATCCAAAAATGATACTGATAAACAGTTTTTTTACATTTTATTCGCAATATTCTGGATATCCTTCTAAGTTAGCGCATAAATTGCATGCAATTATACATCATTAGCAGTCAGATAATGCAAATATCAAAAAAACTTTGATCCTTAAAAATCAAAGAGCGTAAAACTCATTATATCTGCGATTTAATTTGTAATGATTTTTATATATAAAATTCTATTTTTAAACACTACAATTTATCTTTTATTAAAAAGATGGCATAGAACAGCTATTTCCGAAAAACCAGGGAGGGGGACCGTTGAAAAGGAACATAGGCACCGCGGACAGGATGATCAGATTGATCCTGGGACTCATTCTAGTAGCCATGGGCATCTATGTCTGGGGCTTGCCGGGAATGCTTTTGATCCTGGCAGGCCTTTTCAGCGTATACGAATCTATCGCAGGCTGGTGCGTGCTATATGCGCTTCTCGGGAAAAACACCTGCCCGGTGGAAAAAATATAAACGGAAAAAACTGTCTAACGGACGGAGGCCGGGCATCTTGCCACGTGACACCTAAAAACATCCTCACGGAGGATTTATGGTGCACATGACCTCCGCCCGTTATAGACGATTTACCTACAAATAAATAAATTTAATTAAAAAATAATATTAAATTATAGCTTTTTTGTAAAAATAACTTAAAATTAATGATATTATCACTTTTAGAGAGATAAAAGTGATACATCAGGCTTATACTCGATAAGCCCGATGGCAATGAAAAGGTTATGCCTTTTCCTTTAGTATCGATACTATCTTTTCCGCGATCGCGCGCACTGAAGTCACAATAAGGGACCTTCCGTCTGCCGGCAGTTCGTCAACTCCGCTGTTCTGCGGGTCGACAGGCACCTGGCCTATTAAGTCCACTCCATAGTGTTTTGAAAGCTGGCCGACCTTATTTTCGCCGAACAGCCTTATCTGCTTATCGCAGTCAGGGCACTGCAGGTACGACATGTTCTCCACGAGGCCAAGTATGGGCACTTCGAGGTTCCTGGCCATGTTTATTATCTTGCTGACATCCAGCACCGACAGGTTTGAAGAAGTGCTGACTATGACTATGCCGTCGAGCGGTATCATCTGCATGACGCTTAATGGCTCGTCACCGGTGCCGGGAGGCAGGTCGACGAGCAAGAAATCAAGGCTTCCCCAGTTAACGTCCGCGATGAACTGGTATACCATGGTCGTCCTCATGGGGCCTCTCCACAGCATCGGAGTGTCACTGGTAGAAAGCACCATCTCGGAAGAGACAGCCTTTACGCCGTTTCGCGACATCGCCGGTTCGATCCCGAGTTCCGAGCCTGTGAGCTTATGGCCCTCGACACCCAGCAGGTGAGGGATGTTAGGCCCGCTTACATCGGCGTCAAGCACGCCGACCCTGTATCCCATCATGGAGAAATTAAGCGCAAGGCTGGCCGTGATGGTGCTTTTTCCGACGCCGCCCTTTCCGCTAACGATGGCGATCTTATATTTAATACTTTCAAGCCTTTTCATGATGCGCTCGTCCCTTTCAGCCTTTTTTGCCGCTTTATCGGCGGACGATTGTGCTGACGGGCAGTTGTCGCATTTGCTTGATCCCTTCTTCTCGGAACAGGATTTACATGGGTCTTCCTGCTCTTTTAAATCTGATTTTTTATCCTCAACGTTAGCTGATGACATGATAATTCGACCTGATCTGAATTTGAATTTAATATTTCCTTGCTAGTGCTACTGACACGTGATCCGGGTGTCAATGACCTTTAAAACTTTTCCATTCATAGCCGATGGACGTCCCGGCTCGCCATAAGTGACAATTAATAGAAGGCTTTAATCTAAATAGTTTATTCTTTTAATGGCCAGCGATATTTTTGTACCTTTTTACGACACAATCCTCACAGCGTTTTTTGTTGCAATACCTCTTCCCGTGCTCGACTATCAGGCCATGGTACTGCCCATATACGTAAGGATCTTTTTCCATGCTGCCCTCAAAGGCATCCTGAAGAGCGTCGTAATCTCCTTCCATGCCGAGACACCCGAACATCCTTTTCGTATAAGCGTCTATCACGAACACTGGCTTCCGTGCAGCATACAGGAGTATACAATCCGCAGTCTCTTTTCCCACACCCCTCAGCTTTAGCATCTCCGCCCTTAACGGCCCTTCGGGAAGAGAGAATACATCTTTCATAGGATGATCGGAAAAATAGCCGGCAATCCCTTTAATATATCTCGCCTTCTGCCTGTAAAAACCTACAGGCCTTATGGCATCTTCGATACTGCCTGAAGAAGCCCGGGACATTGCTTCAGGGGACATAAGTCCCGCTCTCTTTAACCCTGCGATGGCCGCCTCCACGTTTTCCCACCGGGTGCGCTGGGTGAGAATGGCCCCTGTGATCATCTCAAAGTCACTGTCTGAAGGCCACCATCGTACCTCTCCGAACTCTTCGACGAGCAGCTCGTAGATCGTTTTTATCATACGAACTTTATGGAGAGGTTTTTCAACTTATTTCTTATCGCGAGATTGACAAGTAACGGAGTCAGTGCCTCTATCAGCCTTGATTCCTCGATGCCTCCGCCGTCCAGCGCCCTTACATCCCCGAGGTCTTCGACAAGTCCCATTACGACCTTTTTGGCGTCCTCATCGTCGGCGCACACGATAACGTCAAAGCCCAGCGGATCGTCAAGGTCCGAGAGCCTCGCGGCCGGCAGTGTATGGAAAGTCGAGACGAGCTTAATATCAGGGCTCAGCACCGAGCATATCTGCTTCGACGCGCTTCCGGTCTCCGGAGGAGTGTATGCGCACAGCTTCGTCTTTGACATGGGGACGATGGGAGAGATAAGGACCTGATTATCCAGCACATCGATGACGCTCTGTAGAGTCTGTATGGCATACTGGTATTTTACCGCGAGTATGACGGCTTCTGCGTCCTTAGCCGCATCCTGGTTCGACATGCCCAGTATCTCGTCTTTCAATCCCCTGGATACGAGACGCTCGTTATAGTTTTTCGCCGCCTCCCGGGATTTTTCCTCGTCCCTGGAGCCGATTATGACCTGATGCTTTTGTGCCAGGCGCAGCGCCAGCCCTTCGCCGATATCGCCCGTACCGCCTAAAATAGCTATTTTAATGATATCACCCCGAACACGGGCGAAAAATGGCCCGTAAACGTATAGTAGATTATCTGCTTTTTATAAAAGAATATCGAAATTTGATTGTGGTAAACAGGGGACGACCTGACCATTGTTTTTGGTTCTTCTGCAGTTATTGGGAATTATTCATTATACCTTTCGGATGGCAGGTAAACACAAAGAAAACATCATCCCGACAAAGCCGGTGAACCTCTTTTTTAAGAAAAGGTTTTAAATCATGTGCATAATGTTAAGTTCCGAAAAAATATATTCACAGATGTCATAAGAACTCGGGAAAAGTATCAGTACCGATAGAATTAATAATAAGATAAGTCGTTTATCCATCGGAGGATTAATAGTGGAGATCAATACCCCGACGAGGGAAGAGAGGATCGCGCATCATAAGAGAGGCATAAAGATGGTACTTTTGCCGGCTTTGATGGGATCGCTGGCAGGGATAATTTCCAGCCCGTATTTTCTAAGCCCCGGCAACGCGAATTTTTCATTCCTTATACTTGCATTAGCGATATACGTTCAAAAATTCATATTCCCCCAGATAGGCATAAAGTCCTCGGAATTCGGTTTTAAGGACTGGTTCTTCGTAGGATTCATGTCCCTGTCATACTGGTTCGTGATCTGGACCATCATACTGAATGGTCCCGCACCGGCGTTCGGACCGTTCTTCTGAACGCTATTTTTACATCTTTTGAACGTTTTTAACATGTAGTATTCACACTCTTTCAAGACATATGATAAAAGATACCGGGAGCATTCCCGGGGATGAAAATGAGAATAGCCATACTTGATAAAGAACGCTGCAAGCCAAGGAACTGCGGCACAGAATGCATAAAATATTGTCCCAAGGTAAGAAGCGGGGACGAGACCGTGGTGATGGGAGAGGATGGAAAGCCCGTCATATCGGAAGAGCTTTGCGTAGGATGCGGCATCTGCATTAAGAAATGCCCTGCCAAGGCCATTATGATCATTGGATTACCTGACAAGCTGGAAGGCCAGCTTACACATCGGTACGGGGATAACGGATTTGCGCTATACGGCCTCCCGATACCTTCTACGGGAAGGGTAAGCGGCATACTTGGTCCGAACGGTGTAGGTAAGAGTACCGCCGTTAAGATCTTATCGGGCCAGATGATGCCCAACCTGGGCAGCAAGACTACCACGTGGGACGACGTCTATAAGTTTTTCTCCGGGTCGGAGCTTCAGGACTACCTCAAGAGAGTGTCCGGCAAATCCATAAAGACATCTCAAAAACCCCAGTACGTAGACCTCATACCAAAAGCTTTCAAGGGGAAGGTCTCCCAGCTCCTGAAAAGGGCTGACGAGAGGGGCATGCTGGACAGCATGGCCGCAGATCTCGACCTTACGAACATACTGGACCGCGAGATATCGGACCTTTCCGGAGGAGAGCTGCAGCGTGTCGCTATAGCGGCATGCATCATGAGAGACGCCGGTTTCTATTTCTTTGACGAAGTGACGCCGTACCTTGACATCTTCCAGCGCATTAAGGTCGCCAAGATCATCAAGAAGATGGGCGAGGAAAAGAACGTCATGGTCGTCGAGCACGACCTTGCCATACTTGACCTGCTCGCAGACATGGTACATGTCGCCTACGGTGAGCCCGGAGGATACGGTGTGATCACGCACCCCAAGGGAGTGCGTGTCGGCATCAACGAGTACCTTAAGGGATACCTTCCGGAAGAGAATATCAGGATAAGGCCGCAGCCGATAGAGTTCGACGTCAAGGCCCCGAAGGAGCAAAAGGACGTCGAAAAGCTAATAGACTTCGGCTCGTTCTCTAAGACCTTTGAGAAATTCAGGCTTGACGTTAAAGGCGGCCAGCTAAGGAAGAGAGAAGTGGTGGGCATAGTGGGCCCCAACGGTATAGGAAAGAGCACGTTCGCTAAGCTCCTGGCCGGAGTGATGGATCCGGATGCCGGAAAACTCGACTTTAAAGTAAAAATATCCTATAAGCCACAGTATATCAAGACCGACATAGACATGAGCGTAAGGATGTTCCTGAGAAGCATCTCTCCAAAGTTCGATACCAGCTATGTAAGGACAGAGATATTGCTGCCGCTACAGATAGAGCGCCTTATGGACTGTAACGTTAACGACCTCTCAGGCGGAGAACTGCAGCGTGTCGCCATAGCGGCCTGTATCGGAAGGGAAGCCGATATTTACATCCTTGACGAGCCCTCCGCGCACCTGGACGTTGAGCAGAGGACGCTGGCCACGAAGGTCATAAAACGGTTCGCGGAGAACAACGATGTCACAGTAATGGTCATAGACCACGACATATACATGATAGACCTGCTCGCTGACAGGCTGCTCGTTTTCGACGGCGAGCCTGGTGTAAGCGGAGAAGTCCACGGCCCGTTCGAGATGAGAGAAGGAATGAACCGCTTCCTGTCAAGCCTTGATATCACGTTCAGGCGAGACGAAGAGACAAGGAGGCCGAGGGTCAATAAGCCTGAATCTAACCTCGACAGGGAACAAAAGAAGATCGGTGAATACTACTATCTGCCTCAGACAGAGTAAGTATTCCCAAATTTTTTATTTCTTTTAATCTTTACTTGCGAGCCTTTCTCCTTATGCTGATCATGCCCCTCTTAGCAAGCTCCCTTATGATATATGCCTGGATAAAAGTAAAGATGAACACCATTACAAGGCCCACTATAAGCGCCTGTACAAGCCCGTACTCCAGCGATATTTCAGGGAGGATGGCAAAACCTACGGCGAGCACCAGCGCAAGGACTAGTGAATATATCGCACAGTAGATATACCTCGAGTTCTTGTCCCCGTACTCGAGATATGACGGCGTCGTGAAATAGTACAGCGCAAAGAGCAATATCCATGCCAGAACGAACATGAGTATGGCCTGCATGATAATAGCGGATGTGATCTCTATCATATTGATAAAAAGAACGTGTTACGATTATAAATAAGATTTCAGGCTTTAAGCAAAACGGGACTTTTTATCCGGTGATCCTTAATGATATATGTAGAAATGATTTATTTATATTCTACTGATCAACTTTACAATTAAAAAGATCATTGAGTGCTTGGAGAAGCCCTTTGAGCCATAGAGATAAAAAATGAGATACCAGTATTATTTTCATATCATGAAACAACTGGTCGGCAGGACACGTCAGTTAGATATATTCAGGCCACGACATACACTCTTCTTTTTTCTTCTTCGCTGTCCGCAGCGATCTCCATGAACTTTTTGTATTCCTCGATCGGCCCCGGGTAATCCACTGACAGCGCTTTGCCCGGACATACCCTTACGCACTGGTAGCATCTCATCCCGCCTATGCATCTCCAGCTGAACTCCGGGAATTTATCTCCGGTCGTTATGCTTTTTGTAGGGCATGACTTTTTGCAGCTTTCGCAGAACAGGCATAGTTCCGGGTTAAACTTTATCTTGCCCTCGACATGCTTTCTCATCTCTGCCACGGTGGATTTTCGGTCAGCTTCCCTGCGGTCTTCAAAGTATTTCGTGGAGCTTGCGAGCTTTTCAGGGTCAATGCTCCTGCCTGAATTAAAGGCATCCAGGATCTTATCGGTGAACTCCTCGGCGATAGCCAGATCTTCGAAGTTCGGTCTTCCCGCGTTCTTTTTAATGCTCAGGCTCTGCGGGTAGCTGTCAGCCCCTTCTAACTTTAACCCTCCGAGTATGCCAAAGCCTTTTCTTCTAAGTGCACAGGCAGCATCATAAAGGCTGTCGCCCGCGGTAGTACCGCCATAGGTGGTGAATACGAAAGTGCTCTCACCTTTGATATCCTTAAGGTCGTCTATAAGGTCCATTACCATGGGTGGGGGATATCCGAAAAATGTCGGGAACCCGATCCCCAGTATATCTATACCTTCGAAAGCTTCGGGGAAGTCCACGACGTCGCTAAGCGGCAGGCATATGGTATTTATTCCGGCCGAAGTCAGCCTGCCCATGATAGTGAAGGCCACGTTCTCCGTGTTACCTGTCTGTGAAAAATAAACGATACAAGCTTTGACCATGTTGTTACCTCTAAGCTAATATGCATAAAGCTATGTAAATTTTCTCTGCACGCAGAAAATTGGCCGGATAATACGTCAAGAATTCATATCAGTGCTATGTACATATATGTACAATATACTATAAAATTCGAAGATGCTTTTCATATGGAATAAATTAAATTTAGGGCGTTTTATACCGATAGTAAGAATATTTAAGGGGTTGCGAACATACAATAAGTATTTATTGGTTAATTTTTGAAAATATGGCATTAAATTGGCATTATTCGGCTAGATTGTAAAGGGCTACGAAACTCTTATATCTTATAACCTATAACGTTGAGACGAAATTAAGTTAGCTTGCGGGATTTGGACGGTCCCGCCTTATAAAGAGGAACGATAGTATGGTAAGAATAACGGACACGATCCTAAGAGACGCTCATCAGTCGCTGGCGGCGACGAGGATGAGGACGGAGGACATGCTCCCTATAGTTGAAAAGCTCGACCAGGTGGGATTCTACTCGCTGGAGGCGTGGGGAGGAGCGACATTTGACTCCTGTATCAGGTACCTGAACGAGGACCCGTGGGAAAGGCTCAGGATGATAAAGGGAGCTGCTAAGAACACTCCGATACAGATGCTCCTGAGAGGCCAGAACCTCGTGGGCTACAGGCACTATTCCGACGACGTCGTCGAGAAGTTCGTCACTCTCGCGGCAAAGAACGGCATAGACATTTTCAGGGTATTCGACGCGGTGAACGATATCAGGAACATGGAGAAGTCCATAAAGGTGGCAAAAAGAGAAGGCAAACACGTCCAGGGTACTATATGCTATACTATCAGTCCGGTCCACACTAACGATACATTCGTAGAGATGGCAAAAGAGCTTGCTGCGCTGGAATGCGACTCCATATGCGTCAAGGATATGGCAGGGCTTATTATGCCGCAGGAATCCTACGAGCTCGTATCCAGGCTGAAGAAAGAGGTCGCCATACCTGTCGACCTTCACTGCCACTGCACCAACGGGATAGCGCCGATGAGCTATTATGCGGCGGCGCAGGCAGGAGTGGACATACTCGACACGGCCATATCGCCGTTCAGCTTCGGAACTTCACAGCCTGCCACTGAGTCCGTGGTCGGCGCTTTCATGAATACCCCGTACGACACGGGTCTCGATCTAAAACTACTGGCGGAGATAGCCGAGTACTTCTATAAGATAAAGGAGAAGTATGCAGGCGTCATCGACCCGATAGCCGAAAGGATCGACGTTAACGTTCTTGTATACCAGATACCGGGAGGCATGCTGTCAAACCTCGTCTCCCAGCTAAAGCAGCAGAACAAGATGGATAAGTATGGTGACGTGTTAAAAGAGGTGCCTGAAGTAAGGCGCGAGCTGGGCTATCCGCCCCTTGTGACGCCTACGAGCCAGATCGTGGGCACCCAGGCAGTCCTCAATGTAGTCCTGGGAGAGCGCTACAAGGTAGTCCCGAAAGAAGTAAAGGACTATGTAAAAGGGTTCTATGGAAGGAGCCCGGCACCTATAGACCCCGCGGTCCAGAAGAAGATCATCGGGGAAGAGCAGCCCATAACCGAAAGGCCAGCAGACCTGTTACCGCCTGAGATGGAAGAGGTAATAAAGAAGGTCAACGAGCTCGGCCTTAAGGAAGTAAAGGAAGAGGACTACGTGACCTATGCGCTTTACCCGCAGGTCGCCGAAAAGTTCCTGAAGGGAGAAATAAAGCCTGAAGAAATACCGCAGAAATCCGCCGCAGCCCCTGTAAAGTCAAAGCTCGGGGCGAACGCCCGCAAGTTCCTGGTGGAGCTTGACGGGAAGGTAATGGAGATGCGTATCGAGGCCATAGGAGGCCCGGCAGGAGCAGGGCTGCCGTTAGACATTCCCGCCTCCGCGCCCGCTGCACAGATAGAGGAAGAGCCGGCCGGGGACGTGGACGGAGCTGTTACGAGCCCGATGCAGGGCACTATCCTGAAGGTCAACGTCAAGGTGGGCGACTCGGTAAAGAAGGGCGACGTTGTAGCTGTTCTCGAGGCAATGAAGATGGAGAACGACATAGTGGCTCACAGCTCAGGCGTAGTAAAATCGGTATACATGCAGAAGGGTAAGAACGTAGACGCCAATGCGGTCCTCGCAGTCATAGAGTGAACCCTGGAGAGGGAAGATGTTCAACAAGATAATGATAGCCAACCGGGGCGAGATCGCGCTCCGGGTGATCAGAGCATGTAAAGAGCTGGGCATATCCACTGTCTCAGTATATTCTGAGGCTGACGATAAGTCGCTCCATGTAAAGTATGCTGACGAGGCATACTGCATAGGCCCGCCTCCGGCAAAGAGCAGCTATCTTAACGTGGAGGAGCTGCTGGAAGTGGCGCAGGATTCGGGCTGCGACGCAGTACACCCCGGCTATGGGTTTTTATCGGAGAACGCGCAGTTCGTGGATTCTGTGCGAAAGGCTGGTATAGAGTTCATAGGCCCCTCGGCCAGCGTCATAAAAAAGCTGGGAGATAAGACCGTCGCAAGAAGCACTATGAAGAAGGCGGGACTTCCGCTCATACCGGGTTCCCCGTCCACCTTAAAGAGCGAGAGCGAGGCAATAGACCTGGCCAACCAGTTCGGTTACCCTTGCATAATCAAGGCATCCGGCGGAGGAGGAGGCAGGGGCATGAGGCTGGTCTTCTCCGACGACGACGTGCCTGACGCGTTCAACAGCGCAAAGAGAGAGGCCGAGGCGTTCTTTAGCAATCCTGACGTTTATTTGGAAAAATATCTTGAGGAGCCAAGGCACATAGAGTTCCAGATCCTCGCGGATAAGAACGGCAACGTAGTCCATCTCGGCGAGAGGGACTGCTCCATACAGCGCCGCCACCAGAAACTCCTGGAAGAGGCCCCGTCACCGAGAATGACCCAGGTGTTGAGAGAGACCATGGGTAACGCTGCGATCCAGGGAGCTAAGGCCGTTAAGTACGAGAATGCGGGAACGTTTGAATTCCTTCTCGACAAATACGGCAACTTCTATTTCATGGAGGTCAACACCCGTATCCAGGTGGAACACCCCGTAACAGAGATGGTCACGGGCGTGGACCTCGTAAAGGAGCAGATAAGGATAGCATCGGGAGAGGAGCTTCCGTTCAGGCAGAGCGACATCAAGATCAGCGGACACTCCATAGAATGCCGTATAAACGCCGAGGACCCGCAGGAGAACTTCTTCCCGTCGCCGGGAAAGATAACGACCTATAACCTGCCGGGAGGCCCGGGAGTCCGCGTGGACGGCATATCATACCAGGGATACGAGATACCGCCATATTATGACTCGATGGTCGCGAAGCTCATCGTGTGGGACCCGACCAGGTCTGGCGCCATCAACCGTATGCGCAGGGCTCTTGACGAGTACACGATAGATGGCGTAAAGACGACCATACCGTTCCATAAGATGATCCTGTTCAACGCCTACTTCAGGAAAGGCGAATATAGCACTAATTTCATTCCGAAGCGTATCCTTAACGAGGATAAGCTGATCCCGAAGGAGATAAAGAAAGGCCTGAAGACAAAGCTGTTAGGGCAGAAAATGCACTACTTCGAAGAGGTTGCATCCACTAATAAGATCGCGAAAGAGATGGCAGCCTCGGGCGCAGAGGAAGGCACTATCGTGCTCGCCGAGACCCAGAGCGGAGGCATCAAAGGCCGTATAGGCAGGGAATGGATATCGCCGTTCGGAGGCGTGTGCTTCTCCGTCATACTGAGGCCGAAAGTCTCGCCAAGGCATGCCTCGAAGATAAGCCTGGCCGCGGCCACAGCAGTATGCAAGACTATCAGAGACCTTTACGGCCTGGACGCCAAGATCAACTGGCCTAACGATGTCCTCCTGCATGGCAAGAAAGTGAGCGGCATACTCACCGATATGGCGATGGACGTTAACTCGATAAAGTACATCGTGCTCGGGTTCGGCGTCAACGTGAACGTGGAGATGCTATCGTTCCCGACCAAGATACAGAAGACTGCCACGTCGATAAAAGAGGAACTGGGTAAGACCGTCTTAAGGCGTGAGTTCATAGACGCGCTTCTCCTGGAGTTCGAGAGGCAGTACACGAATTTCGTCAACGAGCAGTACGACGTTATACTCGGCGAGTACAAATCCCTGACGTACCCGTTCGGAGGCAGAGTCATCGTCAAGGACCAGGATAACCTCTACGAGGGTACTGCCATCGACATCAATGATGACGGCGCTTTCATAATGAAGGCTAAGGACGGCTCTTTAATGACGTTCTTCACGGGCGACGTTTACGACCGTCCGGAAGAGGCCATAAAGAAGGCTTAAGTTTTTTACGGGGTATTATCCCCGTTACATATTATTTTTTACAAATGTTTCAACACACAGATTTAAAGCCTTAAAAGAAGAAACCGTTTAAAAGCTTGCTTAATATTTTAAAAAGAACGGTAACAAGCATTTAACTGCTTGTTATGCCAGCCATTTGGACATAAAACAGCTATTAAAGTATCTGCTTCAGGAAGCCCAGCCAGCTCTGCGCATCCTCTATCCTGCGCCTGTTGGCTGTGTGCTTTATTGTACAGTAGTCCTTTTCGCCTAAAACCGACTTGAGGTCAAGAATGGCGCGCATAAGTCCTGCCGCCTCCCTGAATATCTCCCTGGCTTCTTCGACCGTCAGCTTGTTATTATGCAGTATCTCTTCGTCGGCTTTAACGTGAGCTTTCAGCTTCCATATCAATTTTCTGACCTGCTCTTTTTCCTCCTCGGTCAGGCATTCTTTTTCAAGGAGGTCCCATACTATGTCATGCAAGGGGATTTTCTTATGGTCGATCTCAAACTCTTCAGGCGTCATTACGCCTACCCATACAAGAAGGCGATGCAGCTTAAGCTCAAGCTGCCTTCTCTCGTCCGGGGTGATAAATCGCTTTCCCGGAGGCGGCTGGCTGAACTCTCCCTCCGGCGTGATCTCGCCGCGATACATCTCCTGAGGGCTCGGGATGTATCTTTTTCTGCCATACTCCTTTTTCATCTTCTTGACGTCTTTCAGGACATCGCGCGGATTAGTGCCCTTTATCGCCCTCTGAGATTCCTCGTTTAAAGCTGCCAGTAGCATCGTCACCATCCTGTATGAACGATTCTTAAGTATGTATGGTTAACACTATATGTAATCTTTTTTGTAGACTACAAAGATAAAAAAATAAGGAGGAGAACAGGGTTCTCATTAGATATATCTTGAAATTATCGAGCTATTTTAATTTCTTTTCCAGTTTTTTTAGCTTCTTTTTAGCAGAGTCGCTTCCCGACGCCGCGAGCTTTGACAGTTCTTCGGCTTTGGCCTTAGCCTCTTTCTGCTTTCTCTCCATTTGCTTCTTGCTCATCGTCAAATGATATCACCTGAACAGGCCTATTCAATGACCTTATCTATATATTTTCAGTATAGATGAATGTTTATTTAGGTTGTGGTCGCGGGCGGGCTCAAATATTATGGCATTTTTTAGTACCGATGAATAAAATGCCGGCGCGTCACTTGAATAAGATGTTGATAATACCGCTAACCCTCAGGGCCGGGAGGGTTTTCATTATTCCGTCTCGACTTTATTCTCTTTTGAAGCTTTATGCCTACCAGGACATAGACCAGGGTAGCGCCGATCGTCAGTATCGGATCGAACACCGGTACCGGCAATCCGAATGCTGTCTGCATTATGGCGTCCAGGTATGCTGTAAAGTTAAACGTGGCATGGAGGATGATAGCGATCGGAAGACCTAAAAAGAACCCGATATAAGCGTAGCCCCTTGTTTTGGTCCGCGCCTTCAGGTACCCTATGGTACCGCCTATGGCCGCCGTGAAACAACCATGGGCGAGCGCGCAGAGGAAAGAGCGATACAGGATATTGTATGTCCACTCCGTCAGGCCCCCGACCGCCACAGGGCTGGCGTTCGAGGCAAAATATAGCCAGTTCTCTACAGCGGCGAATCCCATGCCGACGGCGAACCCGTATAATATCCCGTCGAAGGTGTCGTCGAACTCGTGATGGCCGGCTATGATCAGCAGGCCCGTGCCTTTCGCGATCTCCTCGACGACCGGCGCCACGAAGACCGCCAGCAGGAAGGCTGACAGCCCTGCGCTCACCATCATCCCCGTGAAGAGCGAGAACGCGGTGTTAATGAAGAATGCGATAACAGTTGCAAGGATGCCCCACATGAACATCGATATGATGAACCTGAAAGGCTCGCGCTCATAGTAATCGGCAAGCCATCCGATAACAAGGAATATGATAGGCATGAACAGTGCTGCCATCCCGCCCACGATGAACACAAGTATCCCTATGTCAGCCCTTATATCAGTCAGGGCATACGCCAGTATCAGGAATACAAGGATGCCGCCGCCGACAAGCTCTACCGCCCAGAAGAACGGGTTGACTATGATATTCGCGATCTTCTCCGACAGCGGTCTCATCCCCGCGATCGGGATGAAAAGCGTCTTGAGCGTATATTCTCCGGGGCCCGCCACCTCTTCATGTTTTGTCTGGCTTGCCACAACATATACGCCGGCCATGACTATGATCAATATCCCGAAAAGAGTCCCCGCGGATATGACACCGAACACCGACAGAGTCTGTTTTAAGCTTTTTTCATATTGTACCCAGTTCTCCTCGACGGACACGACATTGCTCAGGTACTTTCCGTTCACCTTACCGATGACGCCGAACCTGTCCGTCTCCGTGGTCCTGCCCGCATATGAGAATTCCACTGGATAGTTAAAAATCTTCATTTCACCGGGGCCCATGCTGCCCAGTTTTCCCAGCACTACCCATTTATCGTTTCGATAATACGCCAGATATACATCCATATAGGAGTTTTCCGGGTTTGTGACCGTCAGGGAAATATTCCTGTTCGCCTTCGCACCGTTAAAATCATAGATGTCGCTGGAGATCAATTCTACGACCAGCGTCCTTTTTGAAAAAGAATCGTTAGTGAATACCTGATCGAGGAAGCTGTCATCGGAGCCGTCAGCCTGGGACAGGCTGCTGGCGGGCAGTGCTCCCGTAAAGAGCAGCAACATGATAGCTATGGAAATGATCCGGGAATGATACCTCTGCATATTATACTAATTTTCATTTATCTTTAGTGCATAAAATTGTTCCGCACGTAACTGCACATCGTATATATACGATGAGACTTCTTTTCATTCCTGGTGATAACATGAAGAAGGCGATAATAGAGACTGAAAAAGGCAACATAGAACTCGTTCTCTTTGATAAGGCCGCTCCTAACACCGTGGCCAACTTTGAAAAGCTGGCGAACTCGGGGTTCTACAACGGGCTTAAGTTCCACAGGGTGATCCCCAACTTCGTCATACAGGGCGGATGCCCCAAAGGCAACGGTACCGGAGGCCCGGGATACACGATCAAGTGCGAGATTAACATGCATAAGCACGGCACAGGAGCCCTTTCCATGGCCCATGCCGGAAAGGACACGGGCGGAAGCCAGTTCTTCATCACACATTCCCCTCAGCCTCACCTTGACGGAGCGCACACCGTTTTCGGCAAGGTCGAGAAAGGCATGGATGTCGTCAACAAGATAAAGCAGGGCGACGTCATGAAAAATGTAAAGGTCTTCGAAGTTACTGAATAATCACTTCAAAAACTATTTTTTTCTTTTTTGTATAATTATTTAATCCTTAAGTGATAAATTACAATATATTTTTACACATTAGTATAAATTACTAACGATAATATAATAGCGCTTAAAAGAGATATCACCATAGGAAGATCATTATGAAAATTACCAGAGAAGCCTATGAAATGGCTAAAGTCTCAGCGAAAGAGTCGGAGGTCCCGTTGATACTGACCGGGGAGCGAGGCGTTATAATGGACATCATGATAAGCCCTTCGGAGGAGGAGTTCGATACTTCTGCCGGGATGCTGCCGAGTATGCTGCCGGCGGGAATACGCAGGTATGGTAAGGTCTTAACAAAAAACGACCAGGATCTGGAGCCCGGATACAACCTGATCGAAAAGGACGGAGAATGGAAATTTGTCGACGAGAACGGGGACGATATGGAGATCGAAATCGTCGAGGACGTCCCTAAAAGTCCCATGGACATGGACTTCATGAGCATTGAATGACCTTATGACCGGATGATAAAATGTTTTGTGAGATAGAAGGGATACCCGTCCATTACGAGATATATGGGGATGGAAAGCCCGTTCTGATGATACATGGATATGGTGTGGACCGCCATCTCATGAAAGGGTGCATGGAACCCATATTTAAGAACAGGCCGGGATGGAAGCGCATCTATTTTGACCTTCCGGGCATGGGCGAGACAAAGAGTGACCCTCGCGTGAAGAATTCAGATATAATGCTGGACATTGTCTTGAAGTTCATCGACAGGATCATTCCAGGGCAAAACTTTCTGGTAGCCGGAGAGTCATACGGCGGCTACCTGTCAAGAGGCCTTGTATATAAGTCAATGGACAGGATAGGCGGCCTGTTATTGATATGTCCCCTGATAGAGCCTCTTCGTATTCACCGGGACCTTCCGCAGCGGACCGTGCTGGTGAGAGATACGGAACTTATAGCGGATATGGACCCCCTGGAAGCCAAAGAGTTCTGCGCTATGGCCGTAGTACAGTCGCCCGGGATATTTGAAAAGTTCAAGCGGGACGTCATGCCCGGGATCATATCCGCCGACGAAGACTTCCTGGCCTTTTTCCAGAAGCAAGGATACGGATTTTCATTCGATGTCGACAGGATATCCCGGCCGTTCGAGAAGCCGGCCCTCATACTCATGGGAAGGCAGGACTCGGCCGTCGGATATCGCAACGGGTGGAAGATCATCGAGAACTATCCCCGGGGCACTTTCGCAGTGCTGGACAGGGCGGGACATAATCTTCAGATAGAGCAGCAGAGACTATTCGAGGAACTGGTGAACGAATGGCTGGACAGGGTAGACGAGCAAGGGTGATCCATATGACGGGGAGCGGGAAAGGAAAGAATAACGATAATAATGAACTGCAGGCCATTTTAGAGGAAATAAGGGCGTTTTGCAGAGAGAACGCCGATGGAGAGCAGGCAGCAAAGTACGCCAGATATTTCAAAGAAGGCTATGACGCTTACGGGATTAGTCAGAGTGTCCGGGATGAATATAAGACAAATTTTTTAGACTAATATAGTGACAAACTCGACATGGACGGGTTCCTGAGCCTGGGGGAATTGCTGCTGGAAAGCGGTAAATACGAGGAGGCTTCTTTCTCGATACATTTCGCGAAGCAGTTCGGGGAGCAGTATACCGGGGAGACTTTTCAGCGCCCGGGAGGATGGCTTTCATCAGGGATAAGGAACTGGGGACATACGGACGTTCTCTGCAGCGAAGTATTATCGAGGTTTTCCCCGACGGTATAATGCCCTACACCGACATGTCGTCATGGAGATATGACGCTTCAAAATGGAAGAGAAGGGCGGTCCCGGTGGCCATGATAAAATTGTTGAAGACAGTAGAAGACCCGGTGCAGCTCCTCGATTTCATCAGGCCTATGATGATGGATAAAGAGAGAGTTGTGCATCAAGGCCTTGGATGGTTCCTGAGAGAGACATGGAAAAAATATCCTGTACAGGTAGAATCGTTCCTGCTCGTGTGGAAAGATTCCTCGCCGAGACTTATTTTCCAGTATGCCACAGAAAAAATGACGCCTGAAAATAAGGCTAGGCTTAAGAAAGCCGGTAAAAAGAATTAGCTGATAACCTTTGTGGCCAGCGCGACGTTGACCGCTGCCTCGTAGGTTATGCCCGTGTCGCCAAGAATCGTGTACCTCTCCGGCCTCACATTGTGTGCCTCCGTAAGAGCCCGGATGATATACTCGTCATCGATCCCGAGATCTTTTGCGGTTGTGGGTGCGCCTATCTTTTTGAGCGCGTCGCGTATGCTCTGCCAGTCGCCGTCATGCAGGTACATCATCATGATGGTTCCAACGCCGCACTGCTCTCCGTGGAGCGCTGGCTTTGGGGCGATCCTGTCGAGCACGTGCGAGAACTTATGCTCGCTTCCGCTCGCCGGCGCCGAGGAGCCTGCTATGCTCATTGCGACGCTTGACGAGACCAGGGCTTTTACCACAAGCCTTACCGACTCCTCAAGCCCCGGCTTTATCAGGCTCGCGGATTCCAGCACCATCTGTGCTGTCATCTCGGACAGGGCGATAGCATATTCGGATATGTATACGTTCCTGAGCTTTGATGCGAGCCTCCAGTCCTTTACCGCTGTATAGTTTGAGATAATGTCCCCGCACCCTGCGGCCAGCAGCCTGTAAGGGGATTTCATTATAATGCTGGTGTCCGCGATGACACATAAAGGAGCCTCGGCCTGTATCGAAACGGTCTCCCCGTTCTTGATGATGGACGCGCGGGATGAGGCTATTCCATCGTGGGACGCCGCGGTCGGAAGGCTCAGGAAATGAGTGTCCAGCTGAGTCGAGGCGAGCTTGGCGATGTCTATCGATTTTCCGCCGCCCACTCCCACAAGGAAGTCAGCGTTGACTTCCTTCGCGACGGCTTTAGCATTATCGACGTTATCGATAGTAGCGTTCTCTACGATGACGAAATCCACATCATAGCCGCTGGCCCTGAGGCTCTCCGCGGCAATATCCCCGGCTATCTTTTTTGTGTTCTTACCGGTAACTATCAACGATCTCCCCTTGAGGCGCATACTCTGGCAGATACCGCCCACGCTGTCAATGGCGCCCGGGCCTGCGATGACATTCCTGGGCAATTGCATCCATTTTTCGCTGTGTTTAGATACATTTATGTTCATATTGCTCGTAATAACACCCCAAGGTGAAAAACTTGGAATTTGACATTGGCTCTTTCATCAACCGGTACTATATCGACCCTATTCTATATGGTGACGGTTATAATATAGTTAATACTCTTACCTATGCTTTAATCCTAGGTATTAGCCTTTTTGCGATATTAAAGTTAATGGCGATACTTAAGGTCAACATAGATGAACGATTAGTTTTCGCTACATCCCCCTATATACTTTTAGGAGCCTCACTCCGTGTCGTTGAAGATGTTAAGATTTTGACTCCGCCACTGAGCTATATGTTCATCACGCCACTCGTATACTTCCTGGCGTTCTTTATCACCGCGGGATTGCTTATCACTTTCATAGTGATGGAAAGGAAAGGCATAATAAAGGACTACGCAAAGCCTTTCTTCGCCGCGGGTGTCGCAGGCATCGTGCTGATACTAGGCATACTATCCACAAAAGAAGCGAACGCCTGGTGGTGGGTCCCGATAGTCATATTCTCGCTCGCGTTCACGTTTACAGGTATCGTATACCTCATAGCCAGGCACTTTAAGCTTGAGTTCCTGACCATGCCGCTGAACGTAGCCATCCTGTTCGCCCACATGTTCGACGCCTCGTCCACGTTCACCGCGATAGATATCATTACCGGGTTTGCGGAGAAGCACGTCGTGCCGCTATTCTTCATAGGGTTTACGAATACCGCGTTTGTGATGTACGCTCTAAAGCTGGCGGTATTCATACCAGTGATATATATAATTGAAAAATATTTTTATGATGATAAACAAATGTACTATATGCTTAAGTTCGCGCTGCTCGTGCTGGGCTTCGGCCCGGGCATCAGGAACACGCTCGAGCTTACGTTCATATAGCGGAGAAGCTTAAGGATGGCATTAAATATCAAGATACCGGGGTTCAGGGACTTCCTGAACTATGTCTATGACATAAGGATGTTCATATTCGCGTCGATCATTATCTTCATGTTCTTCGCGGTGATAGGTTACGCTGTTTCGGTAACATCGCCGGGATTCACGGAAGAGTTAGTTTCCGGTTTCGAAGAGCAGGTCTCCCCCATGAAAGAGCTTACGCCTCTGGGATTGATGTGGGGGATATTCGTGAACAACGCCGTTAAATGTTTCCTGGTGCTGGTGTTCGGCATCTTTTTCGGCATAGCGCCCATACTGTTCATGATCGCTAACGGGTTCGGTATCGGCATCGTGGTGGGAGCCACCGCGCTGGAAAAAGGGCTGTTATTCGTCACCGTAGGCATATTACCGCACGGCATCATCGAACTGACGATGGTATTTATCGCGACAGCGATGGGCCTTAAGCTGGGATATGCCCTCGTGGGCTTGATCATGAAGCGCGACGTGGACATCCTGGAGGAGGTAAAGAAGGCTTTCCTCATATTCATTTTCTGGGTAGCGCCGTTACTTTTCGTGGCGGCCTTCGTCGAGACGTTCATAACCGGGACTCTTTTATACCTGATATTTGGCGGCGTATAACCTGCGCTGTCCAAAAATATTTAATTTATTATGACCGTTTGAGATAGTTTTAATAAATAAAACGTAAAAGGATATTCCACAATTTTAAGGATTAAAGTAATGATGCTGTATGAGCCTTATAGATGAGATATTAACATTAAAAAAAGAGAGAAATGCCGTGATACTCGCCCATAACTACCAGAGGGGCGAAGTTCAGGACATCGCCGACTATACGGGAGATTCCCTTGGCCTGAGCAAGAAGGCCGTCGAAGTCGATGCCGATGTTATCGTTTTTTGCGGCGTGGACTTTATGGGAGAGTCCGCCGCTATACTTAATCCCGATAAGACCGTGCTGCTGCCAAGGCCTGAGGCAGGCTGCCCGATGGCGGATATGATAACCCCGCTTGAGCTGCAATTGTTCAAGAAAGAGCATCCTGACGCCGCAGTTGTCTGCTATGTGAACTCGTCCGCCGCGATAAAAGCGGAAAGCGATGTTTGCTGCACCTCCTCTAATTCGATACAGGTGGTGAACTCGCTGGAAGAGGACGAGGTCATTTTTGTCCCGGACCAGAACCTGGCAAACTATACCCAGAGGTTCACATCAAAGAAGATCTACCCCTGGCATGGTTTTTGCCCCACGCATCACCAGATAACCGCGGGCGATGTGCTCGAGGCAAAGGCAAAGCACCCCGGCGCCGATGTGATCGTGCATCCGGAATGCAGAAAAGAGGTCATCGAACTGGCCGACGGAGCGTTCTCGACGGACGGCATGCTAAAATATGCACGCGCCACGAGCAAGGATATAATAGTCGGTACTGAGATCGGCATGATCCATCGCCTTAAAAAGGAAAACCCCGGACGGAACTTTTACCCGATATCGGATTTCGTCGTCTGCCCCAACATGAAGGTCAACACCCTGGAAACGGTAAGGGACAGCCTGCGGGATATGAAAACGGTGATCAAAGTTCCGGAAGATATTCGCATTAAAGCGAAAAGAGCCCTAGATAGAATGTTAGAAGTTGGACGAGGAGACAGGTAATATGCCCGTAGACCAGGAGCAAATAGCCAAAAGCCTTGCCGCGAAGATAGATAAGCTGGCGGCAGGGAAAGACATCAAGATCATGCACGTTTGCGGCACTCACGAGTATGCCATAACGAAGAGCGGCATAAGGTCGCTGCTGCCGCCTAACGTGAAAGTCGTCATGGGGCCGGGATGCCCTGTGTGCGTCACGCCGCAGGCAGAGATCGACGCCATAGTGGAGCTCGCAGAACAGGGAAAGGTGATCTGTACATATGGAGACCTTTTAAGAGTCCCGGGGACTAAATCGTCCTTATATGACACTGTAGGCGATATCCACATCGTGCAGAGCATATCTCAGTCGGTAGACATCGCCAGGCAGAACCCATCGAAAGAAGTAGTGTTCATGGCAGTAGGGTTCGAGACGACCGCCCCTACCACTGCGGCCATAGTCCTGGACGGCCCGCCCGAGAACTTTTCCATGATAGTATCGCACAGGCTTGTCCCTCCGGCGATGAAGTGGCTCATGCAGCAGGGAGAGGCAAAGCTTCACGGTTTCCTGCTTCCGGGACATGTCTGCACTATCGCGGGAAGCCATGATTATGAGCAGTTCCCGGTGCCTCAGGTCATCGCGGGATTCGAGCCGCTGGAAATACTTTACGGCCTGTACATGCTCGTAAAGCAAGTAGTCGAAGGGAGAGCCGAGGTCGAGAACGCATATACTCGTGCCGTCAGGTGCCAGGGTAACCAGAAGGCACTTAAGATGATGGAAGAGGTATTCGACGTCTGCGACATAATGTGGAGAGGATTCCCGGTCATACCGGACTCCGGCTACAAGCTAAAGCCCCAGTATGAGAAGTTTGACGCCCTTAAAAAGTACAACATCGAGCTTAAAGAGGTAAAGAAAGAGACCGGATGCCTCTGTAACGAGATCCTGCGCGGAATAAGGGACCCGACAGACTGCAAGCTTTTCGGTAAGGCATGTAAGCCCCTTAAGCCAGTGGGTGCATGCATGGTGTCCTCTGAAGGCGCATGCAGGATATGGTTCACCTACGGTAAGGCGCATAAAGTAGTGAAGGAGTAAATCTCCTTTACCCTTTTACTTTTAATTTAAAAAAGTTCTTTTTTCTGAGCATAGTGAATTGCTTATCAGGCATATTTGATAGCCGGCGACAGAAAGGCATACTGAGAACACTAAAAGTGTAAAACAGCCAGCATAAACCACAGACCAGGATATGAAAAATAAAGAAGGAAAGGGATCTTACGAGTATAAGAATCCCCATACGCCAGTCATGTCCCTGATGCAGGTATCCAGCGAGCCGCTTGCGTCTATGACGAGGTAGTCATCCTTGAAGTTCACGTTGAAATAGTCGAAGCCGTAGTAGAATAACGCCGACTTTTCCCATGCGTCCTTCATCTGAGATCTTTCGGTCTCGTTGAATGACTGTGACAGGTGTAAGACCACGTTGTAACGGTACGTATCACCCTCAGGGGTTATGCCTGCAAAGTACTTATCCGTGATATTGATCTTACTGCCAGTGCCTACGGCTGCCAGTTTTGCCTTCTTCACGTCTACCGGGTATCCTTTTAGCTGCTCGAACAGGTCCGAGTATTTGTCGTAGGAAGACCCTTGACTAACGCCGTTCATCGTGTCCAGCACGTCATCCACGACCTCTATCCTGCCGCTCACTACAGGGTTCGTTCCCGGGGTGAAGTAATACTTCTCATTGACCTTGCATATCTGCATACCGGCATATTCGGTCATGTTATAGGTCATTTTCAGGTCGCCGCGGCCGAAGTCGGTGATGGAAACGAACTGTTCTGTGAAGTTACCGAACGTGTTCTTGGGGAAGTCCGCGACAAGGTCCTTTTTAGGATAAGCGTTAAAATCGCCGGGATAAGGCATGCTCTGGGACAGGTTTTGGTAAGCCCACGCTGCTATCGGTTCATTGGCACCGAGGTCTACATAGCGCACATATTTGGCGTTCGAGGGCAGCAGTTTCAGGCCGTCGGTCAAACTGTTAAAATCTTTCTCAAGCACAATATTCCGGCTTTCATTGCCACGGAGTAAAGATGAACCGGCATAAGCAAATATAGATATGAGCATAATGGCTGCCAGGAACAACGGCAGGACCTTCTTTTTCCAGTTACCGTTGGATTTGGAGCCTTTCTTCGGAGAGCCTTTTGACGAGTTTTTAACATTCTTTGCCATATTAACGCACTCTTCTTTTTTAGCGAGTCTTATAATAAGTCCGATTATACTTATAAATATACCCTATAGACTGTGTATATTAAGTATCCCGGGAATATACCTGCATGCCTGAAGGAGTCAATCCATTGAGATCGTCGCTTCTAATACACACACATTACCCGCATTCTTATAGGACCCGATACATGCTATATGAATGATACCTCTTATATCCTCACCTTTGATCACCGCTGATGAATCCTTCGCTGCGAAGAGCCCTTCTTCGGGAGTTATTGTGACATTATAACCCTTACTTTTAATGTCGCTCATGTTTGAGAACTCTATAAAGTCATTAGATCCATCCTTAGACATTTTCATGATAAAAGGCTCATCGCTGAGCTGGCATATCTTATGGCTGCTATCCGCTACCCATACTTTTAATGATTCATTATCAAGACGCTGGGCGATAAGGAATATAGGTACACATTTACAATTACCGCTCTTACACGGGTCCTGGTCCAACCATACCGGGCAGGCATAAATCGCCAGGAGCGACAATAATACAAGGGCCGCCATAATGACCAATATCTTACGATAGTGACCTTCCGGAATAATTTTCACCAATCTGATTACAATAAGGGTATTATGATATAATACTTAGGATATAATGTTTTAAATTAAGACAGGACTTTTTAAAAAATACTCGATAGTATCTAAACTTTTTATGAGAGTGTTGTATAATTAGGTGAAAAGTATTTTGAATAAAATTAAAAAAAGGACTGAAATGATCTTTTATTTATTCTTTCGGAATGACCAGAAAGCCAGAATTCCTCCTAACATCAATATCAGGACTCCCGATACCATATACAGCCCCGTATTTTCCGTCTTTGTCCATGCTGGAGATGAACCAGGTGAAGGAGTTATTGATCCGGTCCCCTGAGAAGCCGGCCCTGGGGATGATGTCGTAGTCCCCATAACAGTCGGGATCGCTGTGATAGTACCGGGAGAATTGTCTATGGAAGCAGAAATATGAGTAGAAGACCATCCCGAGGTCACAATGCCCAGATCCTTTTGAGTCCTATCACCGGAAGTTGTGAACGTGTCTGATCCGGCAGTATAGCCTTCGTAGGCCGCCACGACTTTCATCGTGATACCCTCGAAGACATTGATCTGATAATAGCCGTTATCTAAAGTTGTTACAGTAATCCCGTCTCCGGATACCGTTACGCCGCTCGCCGGGATACCGTCAACAGTCACATATCCATATACGGCATGTGGCCTTGTTACCTGTGCTGCGGATAACGGCGCAGCGATCGATGCTACGGTCAAAAATGTTAATAGTATCGCAATAAGCCTTGAAAATAGTCTTGTTAAATCACTCATTATATACCCCCAAACCTGAATACTCGAACTCTATCAAAATCTGAGTATACGAAGGATAATTAGCCGGGCTATTATCATATAATAATTTTATATATAACTATTTATATTTTTATAAAATGAATTTTTAAAAGAGATAATGTCATCTTAAAAGATAGGGATGATAGGGGAACCCCCTATCATTGACTTCAAAAGCTTTACTTTAAAATTTATTTCTATTCTACAGAGTCCATGGGACCTTCCTGCATGTCCAGGTCACAAACATACTCCGAATCTGTCGCTAGAGGCGTATTCATACAATCTGCCTCATCTACCGTAGTACATTCTGGTATACTATCGGAAGGACATTGACCATACGTTGTGCAAGTTGGAACCGGAGTGCATGTAGGCTTATATGTACATGTTGGAACCGGAGTCGGAGTACATGTTGGCTTATATGTACAGGTGGGCTTTGGTGTTGGAGTTGGCGTAGTTATCGGGTTTATAGTAGGCGTCGGAGTTGGCGTCGGAGTCGGAGTTGGTGTCGGTGTTGGCGTCGGTGTTGGTGTTGGCGTCGGTGTTGGTGTTGGCGTCGGTGTTGGTGTTGGCGTCGGTGTTGGTGTTGGCGTCGGTGTTGGAGTTGGTGTCGGTGTTGGCGTCGGTGTCGGTGTTGGAGTCGGTGTTGGTGTTGGCGTCGGCGTCGGTGTTGGCGTCGGTGTCGGTGTTGGAGTCGGTGTCGGTGTTGGCGTCGGTGTTGGTGTTGGCGTCGGTGTTGGTGTTGGAGTCGGTGTTGGAGTCGGTGTCGGTGTTGGCGTCGGTGTCGGTGTTGGAGTCGGTGTCGGTGTTGGAGTCGGAGTTGGAGTCGGTGTCGGTGTTGGAGTCGGTGTCGGTGTTGGAGTCGGAGTTGGTGTTGGAGTCGGAGTTGGTGTTGGCGTCGGTGTTGGAGTCGGTGTTGGAGTCGGCGTCGGAGTCGGAGTCGGTATAAACTCGTCGTTGTCAATAATAGTCAGGACGGCGTTACTAAGACCTAAAATTGCGCCCCCGGTCGGATTACTCAAAGCGAGGTTAACAGTTTCATCGACCTCATCGTCAGAGTCGTCATGAATATTCACGCTGAAGGTCTTACTTATCTCGCCATCAGCGAAAGTCAGAGTACCGCTCCAGTAAGTATAATCGGAGCCCATAAAAGCAGTACCGTCGCTAGTTAAACAGCCTACGGTAACGGTACCGTCACTCCCGCTTACACGCTTCACAGTGATAATGGCACTACCGTCGCCCTCATTCACAGAATAGGACGCCGAACTGAATTCCAGTTGCCCCGGATGTGTTTCGATTATTATATTAAGGTCGACCGTGGTCATTACGCCATTTGCCTTGAAAGTGTCAGATGCTACAGAATGACCATTATAAGAGGCTTCGACATATACATCTTTATTTTTTCCTACTGATAGTTGATAAAATCCGTCCGTGCTCATCGTCGGATTATATTGAGTCACTGAGGATACGGGGCTTTCGCCGGAAATATATGCTGTCACCGTTATACCATTTGTAGGCACGCCATTTACAGATATTACCCCTACGATGGCATGAGGTATATCTATGGATATCGCATTTGGTGCTGTTACGCTGACTATAATGATAAATGCGATCAATAGAGCAAACGTGGCTTTTCCACTTTGTAAGCTAAACATTATTTTCCTCCATATGTACCAATCAATTAATAATTTGTAAATTATATATAAATAAATTATATATTAAACATTTATAATATTTTGTATTGTTAACCAACCGATTATCAATTTAAATTAAATCAAAACGCCCATATTTACGGATTTATTTTTGAAGTAGTGACAATGATGGCTTTTTTATAAAAAAAACATAAAAATATTGAATTCGATCAGTCAGATCCTATTAAATTAAAAGAAGTATACGTGTAAGTTATCTTTGACTATCATTGGCAGCATTTCCGAAACATACGCCATGAACCGAGCCGGGATCAAGGTAGATCGTCCTTATGGCCGGAGTCGTATTATAATAGTTCCCGGGAATGTCTTCGGCGAGCATATATGTTCCCGGGTAAAGGCCCGTGAATTTATAAAACCCGTTATGGTCTGTAAAGTTCAATCCCAGAAGATGTTCCCTATCATCATACAGCCTTATGGATACGTTCGCCATGCGCGTTTCATTTACATCGAACCCGTGATCTTTGTTGCCATCAACATATACCAGTACCTTCAGTTCACAATCGGGCGATTGCATAGGATTATTAGATGGGATGGAGGTCGGAGTGGGAGTAGGAGTAGGAGTAGGAGTAGGAGTCAGAGTCGGAGTAGGAGTAGGAGTAGGAGTAGGAGTCGGAGCGGGTGTAGGTGTTGGAGTGGGCGTTGGAGTAGAAGTCGGGGTCAGAGTCGGAGCGGGAGTCGGAGTAGAAGTTGGCGTTGGCGTTATCGCAGGATATTGAGCGGGGTCCGGAGTTGATGTCGGCGAGGGAACAGGCGTAGGAGCAGGATCCGTGCCTGTCGTTAGAATATTTAAGTCCCTGCGCGTCCTATCCCCGGACGTTGTGAATGTATCCGAGGATGCGACATGACCGTCATACCCGGCGACTACCTGTATAGTAGCTCCTTCGGCGAGGTTTAGCTGGTAATATCCGTTAGAGAATGTTGTCGCAGTCATGCCTCCACCTGATACCGATATGCCGTCAGTGGGTTCCCCATTCACCGTCACGTAACCATAGACGGCATGAGGCCGGGATAATTGCGATGATGCAAGGGGCATTATAATGCCGGCTATCGCTATAACGATAAAGAATAATACCGGCATCGATTTTAATATTCTGCTAATATCGGGCATGTATCACCTAAAATATTAATTTTTTAACCGCAGACGCTTCCGAGTATACGAAGTAACCTTCTCCTGGCACAACATTAAAATTAAACTCCGGCGGGCTTATCCCTTCAAGATAAATATCAAACGAGGCCTTACTGGTATTGTATCTTGCGATGGTCTGATGATCGGTGAGACCCTGACAGACAGCCTGCGCGTTCGAACCGGTCATATTGCTCCAGCCGATCATGTTCCAGTCCGGATAGATGTCTATACTCCTGCCTGCCGGTAATTTGCCTGTGACATTCAGCCATGTATCCCTGTCGCAATACAGGAAATACCCGTGATCGGTCTTCAAATTAATATCGTACTGAGGAGGGCTGATACCTACCAGAAACATGTCGTACGAACCGGTCGTACGGTTATACGACGCTACGCTGCTTACACCGGTCCCGGATAAATTACTTGCCCATATGGTATTGTTCTCGAGAGGAATGGAGATCATGTTCCAGCCGGACTTCATCGAAATGTTAAACCTGCTATCCTTTATGATATTTAGATCGACGCGGGTCTTATCGCCTGTCGTCGTGAAATTATTTGACATTGCAGTTTTTCCGTCGTAGGTCGCGACTACCTGCATGGTCATGTCCTTTAACACATTAAGCTGGTAAAACCCGTCAAGACCTGTATCGGGGTTATGCGAGGTGACCGTACTGGCGCCTCCCCCGTTCACTATGGCCCCGTTCACCGGTGTACCCCCATAAGATATATAGCCATATACGATATGAGGCTGCAAACCGTCATTGTCATTGATAGTAATGGTAGCTTCTTTTAACCCTAAAACCGCTCCTCCGGAGGGATCGCTTAAAGTCAGTCCTATTGTTTCGCTGTCTTCTTTTTTATTGTCATCGACGATAGTTACGTTAAAACTTTTTGACGTTTCGCCGTTCCCGAAGTACAATGTTCCGCTTGCAGGAATATAATCAGAGTTCGAGGTCGCCGTTCCGGTCGTAGTAGCATACTGTACCGAAACCTTGCCGCTGCTGCCATCGGTCCGCACTACAGTGATCGTCGCATTGTGATCGGATTCGTTTACAGCGTAAGCCGATGAGCTGTACTGTAGTTTTCCGACCTGGACGGCGGAATATTCTGTAAAGGCTTTAAGGCATACATTAGCCTCTTCATAACCGCTGTGATCTGTAAGGTCTGTCCAGTCGCTTCCATCCGGGCTTATGTAGCTTTGCCCCGGGTCGGCAGTCGCTTTACTGCTGTACCCGTCAGGGATCTCGGCGGTTGTGATCCTGCGCTCTACCGCTATCGGATAGTAATAGTCAGGAGTCCAAAGTTTTACCACGATCGAAAATTCCTCGCCGGATGCCAGCGGTATCGGTGAATCGAGTTTTATCGTATGGTATCCCGGTGCAGTAATGGTACCCGATTTTTCTGCGGAATGACCGGTAACTTCCGGTATGCCATTAGAGGCCTCTAATTCCGGTCCGCGGAATACATATATTTCATATTCGCTATTCACCTGAGGAGTGTAAAAGCTAACGGCAGCTATCTGCTCTCTTAAAGGCGGGTTCGGGTCTGCTGTGAAAACATTTGCGAACCAGGCAGTATCGGAGCTATATCCCATGCCGCCGCCGGATACTTCATAGCCTACAGGGCATGTCCAGCCTAAAGGATCGTACTGGTAGATATTATCGTAATTATCTGCCGGCTCGCCGAGGAATAGTGCATTTTCAGTCCCGATATATGTATCATAATATGAAATGTATACAAAGCCGCCCTCCCCCCAGCCGGCTCCGAAGCTGTTCTTAACTATGAAAGCGCCGTCTCCCGGGGGAATGATCCTAAAATTATTCTTGCTATACGAATCATCCCATCCTACTATGATGACTGCATGGTTCCCGTAGTTCCGGTTTTCTCTGCCGTCGTAATAGTATGAGTGTGCCGATATATTGTAATATGGGAGTAACAGGTTAACGTCAATGTACATTGTGGTATAGATCCCCCCATAATTATACACGGCCCATTTGATATTGTCCAGGTCCAGGGCATCCGCCATATCCGGTATGAAAAGAACGTCCTGGACGTGTTTACTTTCAGGTATGTCCTGCGGGGATAACCATCCATTTGGGTCATAAGGATCCTCGACTTCTTTTACAGGGCCTGTCCATCTGGCTAAATATGCCGTTGATAAAAAATGAGTTCCTCCTCTGTTAGCATCGCGATCAAATCCCCATGTGTAGTTCCTTGAGAGCAGGTTTTTTACGTTATTCTCGGAGAAATTCCAGTTCTCTTCCGGCAGTAGCGTGGACTCAAGCGATGCAAGGCTCGCATATGCCCAGCAGCTCCCTGCAGTCTTCTGATCGCCAACGCTGGTGACTCTCCCGAGATCACGTAGATCAAAATAAGACGGATATGTTGCCGGAGACGAGATCTGCATGCCTGTCAAATGGCTCAAGTCTACAAGAGGCGGTGTCAGCCCGATAAGTCCCGGTTGTTTCGTATCAGCGGTCAGTCCCTGTGATTCGATATTGTTTTGATAGTTTACCAGATCAGGGTTGATAGGTGCCATTTTTAAATTATAAGTAATATGCTTCCCTGAATTTACTTCATTATTTATCGATTTTGCGGATACCGGAGCGATAGACGCAAACATTATCGCAACGATCACAAAAAGTATGATGCATGGCCGCACGATTCGAATATTGTGCAAGTTCCCGCGCTTCAAAAAAATATCTCTGTTCTTTTGTGATCCATTATTGATCTCAATTTTTTTGTCTTGAGAATTCAAATCACCAATAAACCGCAGCATAAGATTTGTTTTAAACATATCGACACCTTGATCTTGTTTGACGGTTAAACAGGACAACCGGCAGTATTAGAATAATTAATAGTATAACCTATAATATAACAATAAATATATAAAAATATTATTATAATATAATCGTATGCTTATTTAAAATAGGGAATATATTGAATATCGCCATTCGCTCAGACAAAGACCATAAGCTCTTCCGTAAAAAGTGATTTAAACATGAAAAATAAGCAGTGGACCCTGCGGGAATTGAACCCGCGGCATCTACGTTGCGAACGTAGCACTCTACCCCTGAGTTAAGAGCCCAAATTATCTGTTTTCAGACTTAAAATAACGCTTGTAGTATATAAAACATTCGCGCAGATGGATGCTTGCCCTTCAGGTGTTTTAAGTCCTGAGGGCCTTCATCCCCTGAATGAATACTATATTTAGATGATCCTGCCGACTTCTTCGACGGTTATGCTCTCGACGCCCTCGACTTTGGACCAGGTCTCTTCGACTGCCTCGGTCCCGCCGACGTCATCGCCTACGAGCACGGTCGCCATTATCGCCTTTAAGCCGAATGCTATGGGCTTAAGCTCAAAGCCCTGGAGTTCGGCGCCTGCGGGAAGAGCTGCCTTGAGCTTCTCCTGCATGCCGGCAAGGTCGCGGTCTGCGCTGTCGGGCATTATCCTCATTTTGGCTGCGACGCTTCCCATGAGATCACGGCCCCTGGAAACCACACTTCTTGCAAACGTAAGCGTTAGACTGTTGCCTGCACTTGCCGCACCTGCCCATATCTGCTCCGCAGCTGGGGCACTTGAACGAGACTGCGCCTTCGCCGCTCAGGCGTACATTGCATGAGACGCAATATTCTACTTCATTTGATGTCATCTTTGTCTCTCCTTTTGTAACGATATTATTTTGACTTTAATGTGACTTGCGTATAATACCTCAAACTCTATTATAAGCATTGTCCTTAAATATCCGAACTCGTGATTGAACTACTTGTTTATTAATTTTTTGTAAAGCCTTGCCTGGAAGCCGTGGAACTTACAGTATCCTTCGGCGTCCTTCTGGTCGAGCGTCTTTCCATCGAAGGACACGAGCTCTTCGCTGTACATAGCTGTCGGTGATTCACGGCCGACTACAATGCAGCTACCCTTATAGAGCTTTACCTTGACTTTACCGTTGACGCGCTCCTGCGTCCTGTCTATGAAAGCGTTAAGGTCGTCGAACAGAGGCTCGTCCACGAGTCCCATATATCCGAGCTCGGCCCAGGCGGAGTCCACCGTTTCCTTGAACTTCAGCTCGGCGCGTGTGAGGCAGAACTTCTCAAGGTCCCTGTGCGCTGTTAGTAATACGGTTGCTGCGGGGTGCTCATAGTTCTCCCTTGCCTTGAGCCCGAGCACGCGGTCCTCCATCATGTCAGTGCGGCCGACGCCGTGCTTGCCCGCGATCTTTTGAAGCTCGGTGATGAGCTTCACGCCCTTCATCTTTTTACCGTTCAGCGATACTGGCACGCCTTTCTCAAAGCCGATCTCCACGATCTCGGGCTTGTCCGGGGCCTTTGTAGGGTCTGTTGTCCACTCGTAGATGTCCTCGGGCGGGATATAGGACGGGTCCTCAAGCTTTCCGCCTTCTATGCTCCTTGACCAGATGTTCTCGTCCACGCTCCATGGCTTGGACTTTGTGGCCGCCACGGGGATATTGTGCTGTTTGGCGTATTCGATCTCCCACTCGCGTGTCAGGTTCATCTCTCTCATCGGGGCCACTACCGGCAGGTCGGTCGTCCTGAAGATAGCCTCGAAACGGAGCTGGTCGTTGCCTTTTCCAGTACATCCGTGGGCGAAAGCGCTGGCTTTTTCCTTTATCGCGACCTCTACGCACTTCTTGGCGATAAGAGGCCTTGCCATGGAGGTACCGATAACGTAGCCCTCGTACATGGCGTTCGCTTTTATCATCGGGAATATGTAATCGTTGACGAACTCATCCTTCGCGTCGATGGTGTAATGCTTGTCCGAGATGAGCTTCGCCTTTTTTGTGGCTGTCTGTATGTCTTCCTTCGGCTGTCCTACATCGACGGTCACGGTGATGACCTCGTCGAACCCATAATTCTCCTTGAGTATCGGGATGCAAACGGAGGTGTCAAGCCCTCCGGAATATGCTAATACGGCTTTTTTCACCATAGGCGTCACTACAGCGTAAATATTGTAAAAGAAGATAAAGGTTTGGATAGATGAATATAACGAGAGCATTCATGACACGCTTGTTAATGTTAAAAGATCGCAGGTCATAAAAAAGATAATAAAGATCTTTCTCAGGTAAAGACTGGCCATACATCCATTTCCAGCTTTGGTCTTAATGTACATGACCATACGATCATAATTAGATAAGAAAGGGTCAAAAATAATATCCGATTATAAACGTGCGCATAAAAAAATAGCACAAATAAATACGTATTTTTAAATAATGCCCCATAATGAGACATTATTACGTACGGATAATTTTTAGTAGTAGTATATGTTGATTTCGATAAGTATACTGAATTTTCACGGATAATATTAATATAAAATTAGAATCCTGAAAAATTTTAAAAAATATTACGTTAAAAGTCGTGTTTTAAGGAAAATTATATATACTAATTACTCTATTACTGGTCCATCCATGTTCGCATGGGTACATAAAAACTGAATCATTTCAGAACTCCATAAACCAAGACTCAAACCAAAAAACCTCCTAAAAACGGGAACAAGTAATGTCCGTACCAAATATACCGCAATAAAGGGACAAAGTAAATATGCCATAAGGTAAAAGACGTATCAGGGCCGATGCAAAACGCGTAACAGTCTAATACGCTAAGCACGCCCCCAAATACGTAAACTTCATGGTATTGGCTCCAAGATTGTAGGTGGAAGATCCCTACTTTTACGGAACTCATGATGCTGGCTCGTCAGGAAGTCGCTTTTTATCGTCCGCGACATCCGGCGTAAATCCCTCCTCCCGGGTAATGCAAGCGTCTACACGCAATACACTCACGATCAAGTCCGATTACCATATTATACCTCCCAAATCCCAAAAACGGACTTAGCGAAAAACGACCATACACACATACGAACCACCTGCAATGGAAAAGCCAATATCAGCAGTATTTTTATAGACCGTTTTTAACATTTTACATGAACGCCGGCTTTTCTAACGATTATCCTTTCGGGATTTTTATCGATGGTTTTTAATAAAAAGTTTTATACGGCGGTAAGCATCTAAGTTACATATGCTTGCTTTGCTGGCAGGCGGAGCGGTTTATAGACTGTTCCTGGAGACTTTACGGAGAGATCATTATGATAGATAAAGTGATACTCGCGGCCCTGGGCATCATTGCCCTGTTATTTGTATTGGTCGTGCTGTCAGGCGCATGTGCTTTCTGCGGCCTGATAAGTACTATACCAGGGCCCCAGTATGGCTGGGAGGGCCCCACGGACTATAGAGAGGATGCGGGCAGCCATGCAGTAGCGGATAATGTGACGATCGACGTGTACACGTTTAACGGTAATGTGGAGCTGATGGAGACCAACGGAAGCAACATCGACGTAAAGGTCAAGATCAGGGCCCCTGAAGGCCGTCTCGACGAGATCGATTCGGACATACGATTCACCGGTACGAACGACACCCTGAACCTTAATGTCGAAGTGAACAAAGATTTCACAGGCCTCACAGGAAGGTACGGTGCAGATGTTTACGTTTATATGCCGGAAAACGCCATGTACGAACTAAACCTGATGACCTCTAACGGCCGAATTACTGTCGGGGAGTTTAACGGAAGCAGTCTTGTAGCGGGAACGAGCAATGGAGCAGTCGACATCCTGGGCGGCAGCTATGGCATACTGGATGTCAGCACCAGTAACGGGGCCATCAACGCAAAATATGATTCGGGTGATGCGGACTTTAAGACCTCGAACGGCGCTATTGACATAGACACAAAGCAGTCCTTGGGCCGCCTTGAAGCGACCACTTCTAACGGCCGCATAAGCATAAGGATGCCGGAGAACGCCAGTTTCTCTATCGATGCGGATACTTCGAACGGCTATATAGATCATGAGATGCCATTGACGGTCACGTTCAACAGGGACAGCCATATCATAGGATACACTGAAGGGTTCACTACCGGTCTCGAAATATATCTCAGGACTTCGAATGGCAATATCAGGATAATGTACTGATCATATCCGGACCGATTTTTTTAAATTTTTTAAAATAGTATATGTCTATTTTACTATATTCAGGTTAGAATATAGCATGAACGAGAAAACAAGGCCTATTATACAAAAGAATGCCCCTATTGTCCCGAATACACTGTCGGCTTCATTGAAATAAGTAGTCAGTAGAAATATCGAGCCTATGAATATGACTGTCGCGAGCGGTATTCTCATTAAGTTCATTATGTAAGCATCCTTAGCGTTTATTCTTTTGTTAACAGACTAAATTGTCGCTTTGAGTACATATCTTTTCCTGTTTAATTGAAAAATTAACGGTAAGGATAGGATTTTTTAGTTTTTTCCGCGGTTTATGGCACTTTAATTTTGAAAATGTGCATAGAGCCTGCATAGATATTGGATCCATCGAGAGAGTGGATATTAGAAAAAGAAGACGATAATAAAAATTTGATGGCCGGTATCATCCCGGCCGCATCAGGTAAGATCAGTTTTTCGAAGAGTCCGTTACCGGGGCTACTTTCACCTTATTTTCGATGCCGAGATATTCGTTCAGGGATTTTATGGATATCTTGCTCTTGCCCATAGCGTTGATCGCCAGCGCTGAGGCCCTCGCGGCCTGTATGGTCGTAGCATACGGTATCTCATAATCCACTGCCGAGCGCCTTATGCGGGACCCGTCCTTCCTGGCAAGCTTTGATGTCGGCGTGTTGATGATAAGGTTTACTTTGCCCTGCCTGATAAGATCCAGGACGTTCAGGCCGCCCTCGTGTACCTTATTAAGCTTCGTCACGGGTATTCCGTGTAGCTCCAGATACTCTTTGGTGCCGTGGGTACCCAGAAGCTCGAGCCCGTTATCTCTCAGTATGCGGGCTATCTTCACCATTTCCGGCTTGTCCGCATCCCTGACCGAGATGAAAACTTTACCTTCCTGCGGCAGCGTGTTGAACGCTGAGACCTGTGCCTTGAAGAACGCCCTTCCGAAGTCTTTATCGATGCCCATGACCTCGCCTGTGGACTTCATCTCGGGGCCGAGTATCGGGTCGGCGCCGGGCAGCTTATCGAAGGGCAGCACGACTTCTTTAACGGATACATGTTTCGGCTTGGGCTCTTCAGTGTAGCCCATGTCAGTTAGCGAGCATCCTATGATCGCCTTTGCTGCTATCTTTGCGAGAGGCAGTCCTGTAGCCTTGCTGACGAACGGTATCGTGCGAGATGACCTCGGGTTCGCCTCAAGAACGAACACCTTGCCGTCCTTATATGCCATCTGTATGTTCATACATCCTATGACACGCAGCGATATGGCTATCTTTTTCACTATCTCCCTGACGCTATCCTGTATCTCTTTCGATAACGATTGCGGCGGTATTACGCATGCGGAGTCGCCCGAGTGAATGCCGGCCTCCTCTATGTGTTCCATTACGGCGCCTATGAGCACGTTCTTCCCGTCGCTCACCGCGTCGACATCTATCTCTACCGCACTTTCCAGGAAGTCATCTATCAGCACGGGGTGCTTTCTGCTTACCTTTACCGCCTCGGTCATATACCTTTCAAGGTCGGCGTCATCGTAGACGATCTCCATCGCCCTGCCTCCGAGCACGTATGAAGGTCTTACCAGGATCGGATATCCGATACGGTTTGCGCAAACCTTTGCCTCATCGAGCGAATATGCGATGCCGCTTTCAGGCTGAAGGATACCCATGTCTTTCATCATCTTGCTCCAGAGATCCCTGTCCTCGGCGATGTTCATGTCGTCCGGGCTCGTGCCTATGATGACGGTATCGATGTCCTTGCGGCGGTTAAGCTCCATCTGGAGGGGTATCGCGAGGTTTACGGATGTCTGGCCTCCGAACTGGACCATCACGCCGTATGGGCGCTCCTTCTCTATGATGTTCATCACGTGTTCTAGAGTTATAGGCTCGAAGAAGAGCTTGTCCGACGTATCAAAGTCGGTTGATACGGTCTCCGGGTTATTGTTAATGATGTGGGCCTCTATTCCAGACTCCCTTAGCGCCTGGACGGCATGCACAGTACAGTAGTCGAACTCTATGCCCTGGCCTATCCTTATCGGGCCTGCGCCTATGATCAGGACCTTTTTCTTATCCGAAGGGACCAGCTCGCATTCCTGCTCATAAGTAGAATAATAATAAGGCGTCTTTGCTTCGAACTCCGCAGCGCACGTATCCACCATCTTATATGTGGGGATGATGCCCATCTTACGGCGGGTATCGCCTATCTCTTCCGGGGTCGTCCCGCGAAGCTCTGCTATCCACTCGTCCGTGAAGCCCATGCGCTTTGCCTTCAGGAGAGTATCCTTATTCAATTCGCCGGACTTGAGCTGTTTTGCCATGTCCACGATGTTCTGGATCTTATTGATGAACCACGGATCAACGTTAGTAAGATCTGCTATCTCCCCAACGGAGAAAGCCCCGGTGAAGAGAGCCTTATAGATGACGAAAAGCCTTTCGTTGGTGGGGCGTTTCAGCAGGTCGGTCATCTCGTCCTTTGACCAGTCCCCGTATCCCCAGAACTCGCTGATGTCCAGTGAATTAAGGGCTTTCTGGATAGCCTCCTCGAACGTCCTGCCTATCGCCATGACCTCCCCGGTCGATTTCATCGACGTTCCAAGGTGCCTGTCAGCGGTCTTGAATTTATCGAAGGGCCATCTCGGGATCTTGGCCACGATATAGTCTATGGTCGGCTCGAACGAGGCCGGCGTCTCCATCGTGACCTTATTCTGGATCTCATCAAGGGACATGCCTATGGCTATCTTCGCGGCGATCCTGGCTATCGGATAGCCGGTAGCCTTGCTCGCAAGCGCAGATGACCTCGATACTCTCGGGTTGACCTCAACTATACGGTATTCGCTGTTGCGCCATGCGAACTGTATGTTGCATCCGCCCTCTATTCCGAGCGAACGTATGATCTTGATGGCTGCGGACCTCAATGTCTGGTGGTCTACGTCCGACAGCGTCTGTGACGGGGTCACCACTATCGACTCGCCCGTATGGATGCCCATCGGGTCGAAGTTCTCCATGTTACAGATAGTGATACAGGTATCGTAAGAGTCCCTCATGACCTCATACTCGAACTCCTTCCATCCGAGGATGCTTTCCTCCACGAGTATCTGCTTTATCCTTGAGCGCTTGATGCCGAGCTCGGCGATCTCCTTGAGCTCTTCTATCGTATGGGCAACGCCGCTCCCCGTACCGCCCAGCGTGAACGCTGACCTTATTATGAGCGGTAGCCCGAGCACGTCGACCACCTTAAGGGCTTCTTCCACGGTATGGCAAGCGTAGGATCTGGGCACCTTTTCGCCGATGGATTCCATTGCATGCTTGAACCTGTCCCTGTCCTCCGTATCGTATATCGCCTTAAGCGGAGTGCCCAGTAATTTAACGCCATACTTTTCCAGGACGCCCATTTCCGCAAGTTCGCTGGTGATGTTAAGGCCCGTCTGGCCTCCGAGGCCTGCTATGATGCCGTCCGGCCTCTCTTTCTCTATGATCTGGGCGACTACCTGGGGTGTGATAGGCTCTATGTATACCGAGTCCGCCATTTCGGGGTCGGTCATGATGGTCGCCGGGTTAGAGTTCACGAGGACTACCTCGATTCCTTCTTCCCTGAGCGAGCGGCAAGCCTGGCTTCCTGAGAAATCGAACTCGGCCGCCTGGCCGATGAGGATCGGGCCTGATCCGATCAGCAGTACTTTCTTTATGTCGGGTCTCTTAGGCATTCCAATCACCTATCTTTTTAACGAGCGTATCGAAGAACCAGTTAGAGTCGCGCGGCCCGGGGCTTGCCTCCGGGTGGTATTGCACGCTCCATAACTTAAGCTCGTCGTGTTTCATAGCCTCGACGGTGCCGTCGTTAGCGTTTACCTGTATGATCTCCATCCCGGTGCCGTCAATGGTCTCCGGGTCTACCGCATAGCCGTGGTTCTGGCTTGTGATATACACCTTTTTCGTCTCGAGGTCTATCACGGGCTGGTTAGCGCCTCTGTGCCCGAATTTCAGCTTATATGTGTTCGCCCCGAGCGCGAGGGACGCTATCTGGTGTCCCAGGCATATCCCGAATATTGGCAGCTGCCCGGAAAGTTTTTTGGTCACCTCTATGCCGTTCTTCGCGTCCTGCGGGTCTCCCGGCCCGTTTGAAAGCAGTATTGCGTCCGGGTCGTATTCCATTATTTTTTCGCATGATGTGTTCGCCGGCACTACCGCGACGTCCAGGTCCCTCTTTACGAGGTTCTGGATTATCTGGCGCTTTACACCGAAGTCCATTACGACGACCCTGGGGCCGCGGCCTTTTATCATATACGGCTCCTTACAGGTCACCTGCTCTACGAGCCCGGGGTTCGGTTTCTGGTTCCGCGCCAGCTCGCATGCCTTGTCGCCGTCGTCGCTTCCGACTATCAGGGCCGCGCGCATGGTCCCGTGCCTTCTCGTCTTTATTGTCAGCATACGGGTGTCCACATCCGAGATGCCGGAAGTGTTCTGGTCTACCAGGAATTCTTCAAGCGTTTTTTGAGATAGATAATGTGATGGCTTATCGCATCTTTCACGAATGACCAGGCCTTCCGCCTTGATGCCATTCGATTGAAAATTAGCCTCGTTGACTCCATAGTTGCCTATGAGCGGATACGTAAATAACAAGATCTGACCCTTGTAGGACGGATCGGTTAAGGCCTCTTCATAGCCCGTATACGGTGTCGCGAAAACAAGTTCACCGTACGTCACGCCCTCCTTTCCGAAGCCCTCTCCTACTACATAGGTCCCGTCTTCCAATCCTAATACTGCCTTCATTTATACCTTTGCTACATAACAGCATTTTAGTTATATATTTTACGATAACCGTTAAAAAATAAAAAATGAAATTGTTTATAAGGAGTTTAGGAGAATTCTATAAAAATTTTCTGATTATTTTACAATAGGATTGATATTACCCGAAAATTTTACAAAATGGAGTCTAATATGGCCCTTATTTTGAAAATGCCTATATGTTCCTGTTATTATGGGATTTAACCCCATAATTGGAGATAAACAGGTTTTATACCGCTAAATAAGTGCTACTGGTCTTTTATGGGAACACGAATATCATGTGGTCCTTGCATATTATTCGCTTATAAATGGTAATTAAGCGATTTTTTCTTAAGCCTATATTGAATAACCATAAATATCATGGCCCGATTATATTGAATATAGACGAGGACGCCGCGAATTTTCTGTCAATTTCCCGGACGTCCCAAAAGAAAGAGTATGAAATTAGATAAACATCAAATAGAACGCATTATCAAATGGAGTCGAGATTATGACTTTTGCTACTTTAAAAGAAGTCCTGGACAAAGCCAAGGCTGAGAAATACGCCGTAGGAGCGTTCAACATCAATAACCTGGAGATCACCAAGGCCATTGCAGGTGCGGCCAAGGCGGAGAGGTCTCCTGTGATACTGGCAGTATCCCCGAGCGCGATAAAATATGCGGGGATAGACTATATTTATGAGATAGCGTGCTGTGCGGCAAAGAACGCGAAAGTTCCCGTCGTGCTTCACCTTGACCACGGCACAAGCTTCGATGACTGCGTGAAGTGCATACGCAACGGCTGGTCGTCGGTAATGTATGACGGCTCCAAGCTGCCCCTGGAAGAGAACATAGCGATGACGAAGAAGATCGTTGAGTTCGCGCACGCAGCAGGTGTATCGGTCGAGGCGGAACTGGGAAGGCTGGCAGGCGTCGAAGGTCACGTGTCAGTATCGGAGAGAGATGCGATATTCACCAACCCGGACGAGGCGAAAATGTTCGTGGAGCAGACGGGAGTGGACGCTCTCGCAGTGGCCATAGGCACATCCCATGGAGCGTTTAAGTTCAAAGGCGAGGCCAACCTTGATTTCGAGAGGCTCGATAAGATACAAAAGCTCGTGAACATACCGATAGTGCTTCACGGAGCTTCGGGAGTCCCGAAGGAAGTCCTTGACAGGGCGGCAAAGTACGGGGCTAAGCTGCCCGGTGCAGCCGGAGTTCCGAACGACTCTATCCAGAAAGCCATAGGCCTGGGCGTCGCGAAGATCAATATTGACACTGACATAAGGCTGGCGATGACAGCCGCGATAAGAGAGGTCCTTGCTGAAAAGCCGGACGAGTTTGACCCGAGAAAGATCCTCGGCCCCGCAGAGGACGCCATGAGAGAGGTCGCCATAGGCAAGATGAGGCTCTTCGAAAGCTCGGGGAAGGCATAAGATAAGCTGAGAAGTGATGATCATGGCCGAGATAAAAAAGATAGGCATTTTAACGGGCGGAGGCGACTGCCCCGGACTGAACGCCGTCATCCGCGCCGTCGTATATAAGGCGAAGGAGTACGGATGGGACGTGCTCGGAGTGAAGTACGGATGGAAAGGCATGCTAAATGCTGACGCGTCACCGCTCGAGATAAAGGACGTGGAGAACATCCTGCCCATGGGCGGCACGATTTTGAAGACGTCAAGGACGAACCCGTTCAAGGTAGAGGGCGGCCCGGAAAAAGTGCTCGAGAACGCAAAGAAGATGGGTATCGATTGCCTTGTCGCCGTGGGCGGAGAGGATACTCTCGGCGTCGCTAACAAGCTCACGAAGATGGGATTGAACTGCGTGGGCGTGCCAAAGACTATCGACAATGACCTGGGCGCCACGGACTATACTTTCGGATACCAGACCGCGGTCCAGATAGCTTCGGACGCTATCGACAGGCTTCATACGACTGCCTGCAGCCATGACCGTGTCATAGTCTGCGAGATCATGGGAAGGCATGCCGGGTGGATGACCGTCGACGCGGGAATGGCGGGAAGCGCGCACTGGATATTCACGCCAGAGGTCAAAGGCAGCGTCGAGGACTGCTGTAACATGCTGCGCGAAAGAAGGGGACGCGGCGAGAACTATGCCATCATAGCCGTGGCCGAGGGCGCGTTATTCTCGGACTTCGACGTCGAGGCCGCATCCAGGGAGACTGACGCTTTCGGGCATGTAAAGCTCGGCGGAGTTGCCGAGGCGCTGGCGAAGGAGATCGAGAAGCGCACCAGATATGAGACAAGGCACGTCGTGCTGGGCCATACCCAGAGAGGCGGCACACCCATGGCATATGACCGTGTCCTTGGAACGAGGCTCGGGTACAAGGCCGCAGAAATGGTGAAGTCAGGCCAGTTCGCGATGATGGCAAGCCTCAGGGGAGAGAACATCGAGGCCGTGCCCATCGAAGAGGCGGTAAAGGAACTCAAGACCGTCCCCGAAAAGTATTACAATGTCACAAAGACGTTCTTCGGGTAATGCGGTATTTCCGCTAACCCGAATTATGATTTTTTAAAAAGTGACTGCCCTTTTCGCCGGTAAAAAACTCAATGAAGTCATGCGATTTTAGTTCGTGGCAATATAAGTGAATATTTATATGATTTAAGGTCAATCAAAATATTATGCCCTGTAACTACAGGAGACTCGATATCTTAATCATTATAATAATACTGACGTCATTCCTGCTCATGCCGGTAGCTTCGGCTGAGGAGAACAACATTCCTGCGGCGGGGTCACCTGACCTTTACTCGATAGAGAGGTATCAGTTACCCGAAAACGTCACTGCCGTAGACGCCATGACAGTCGACGCGCAGGGAAACGTGTGGTTCGCGGATAGCTCTATGCCGTGCCTGTTCAGGTTCGACCCCGTGCAAAGATCTTTTAACGGATATATGATGCCGCCAGCGGATAATACGAGGATAACAGGGCTTTATGCCGACGATGCGGGCTCGGTATGGTACGCTGACCGGGACGGAAATCGAGTGGGCCGGTTCTCTATCCCCGACGAGCGTTTTTACACATACAATTTCCCGGTGGACATCAAGCCTACTGACGTCGTTTATTTGAACGGCTTTCTCTGGATCGCATGTAAGGACGAGCTGGGAAGGCTGGACATATCCTCTAAGTTCCTAGTCGATCACTGGGTGAGCAAAAGAAGCTCTGACCTGTTCGAACTGCAGGCGGATAACGAGAGCAACATATGGTTCATAGAGTATAGCGCGGGAAAGGTAGGCGCATATCTCAAGGCGTACAATGGAGTGGCCGAATATGACATACCGGCAGAGGACCCATACCCGACAAGCATGGCACTCGATTCCAAAAGAAGACTGTGGTTCTCGGAAAGCGGGCCCGACAGGCTCGGTATGTTCGATACGTCGACCGAACAATTCGCGGAATACGATATGCCGGCGATCGGCAAAAAACCTGTGATAAATCGATTGACTGTGGACGGTAACGACCATGTGTGGTTAACTGACGTCGAGAATTCCAGGCTCATAAAATTCTTCCCGGACATACAGCGCTTCGCCGTGCTTGAGCTCAGCACGGAAAATAGCTACCCGACGCTGATAGAGTATGACGGGAAAGGCATCATATGGTTCATAGAAAGCGGCAGCAAAGTCCTGGCAAAGCTTCATGCGAGCCCTGAATACGGCCTTTCTGATCTGGTGCCATTACCGACCGTAACGCCTGAGCCCAGCCCTTCGCCCACGGTTAGCCCGACCGTAACTCCCGGGTTCGAATTTGTCGCTGCTTTGTTGGCTTTACTGGTCGCATTGAGAAAAAGGTCATAAGATCTTTGCGTCCACGACCACGTGCCAGACGCCTGGAGAGTATTTTTTTACTTTAATAGTTTCCAGGACCTCGATGCTGCGGCCCTGGCGCTCCGACTCGTCCCTGATATAGCCGATGGGACGGTCGAACATCAGCTTTTCAGGCGTCGTCTCATGATAATGCAGGATACCGCCGGGTTTCAGTGCCTTGATACCCCACGGAAGGAACTCTTGCGTCGTTCCGACGTAGCCCATTATCACCCTGTCGGCCTCTCCCTCCGGAGTGTTCTCCCTGCAATCCCCGTGCACCGGCTCCACGATGCCATCCACCCGGTTCAGCCTCGCGTTCTCGCAAAGGTAATGGTAGGATGCCGGATTGATCTCGATAGCCCTTATCTTACGGGGCTTTGCGTGGACCGCCATGGGCATCGTGAAATACCCGATGCCTGCGAACATATCGACGACATATTCGTCTTTGCCGACGGTGCTCATTCTCCTCCGCTCGTAAAAGTTGCCCTGCGAGTACATTATCCTGGCAACGTCAAGCTTAAAGACGACGTAGTTCTCTTTATGGTAGGTCTCCGTGCCGTCCCCTGCCATTATCTCGATGACAGGCTCGCGATACTCTCCGGCGATACGCTTCGTCTCGACGACCGTCTTGCACCTGGGATATAGCTCCAGCAGGGCCTCCGCTATAAGTTTCTTTTTTTTCTGGAGTTCGGGGGGGATATGGACAAGTATGACCTCGCCTATGATCTGCCACCCGCGGGGGACGGTATTTAGCTCTTCGGGAGTAAGCGAGCCGGATAAAAGAGTTACGAGAGGGCTGGAGGGTATCGGCCTCCCCCTGTTTTCGTTATACATCTTGGCATTATTCTTTCCCACGGTTTCCTCCGGGAAGCAGGAACACGTCGTTGTTTATTTTTACTACCCATATCTCGTCGCCGGGAGACCGTGTGAGGAATATAGGCTTTTTGATCGTCATGGGCTCATACGTCACAGGGTCAAGTATCTGTACGGAGTTGCCCTCTTCCGATACCAGCACCGTGCTCATCGCCTCTGACCTGTTCGACAGTTTTTCCAGCTTTACATCCTCGGGCGCCGATGTGGAATGCCCGCTGGACAGTTCGGTCCCCGATATGCGCTTTCCGACTTTTTCGACCAGGACGACCTTTCCATGCATATTCACGATGTCGCCGGCCACGATCTCCGGGATCCTCACCGCGAACGTTACCCTGTAAAGGTCTTTACCGTCCTTGGCTCCCACAAGCTTCGGGGATTCCAGGACCGTGCCTCCGAAATCGTCGACTATCGCCCTTGAGGCCTGCCTCGAGCAGTTTACCGAGCCCATATATACGTCCACGCCTTCGGGAAGGTCGAACTCGTCGGTGACGAAAGCCAGCCTGTCGCCTGCCTTCTCCGCTTTCTTTACGACGTCGTATATTATTTTTAAGGCCTTACCCATCTCTTTCTTTGTCGGGAACCTGTTTTGCGCCCTTACCTGAATGATCCCCTCGTAGTAGCCTCCGGCGATCCTCGAGCAAATGTCGCAGGTCTCTTTCCTCACCCGGACCTCTACCTCTTTTTCATCGCTCATATGCCTGCCAAGGACATAGGCTTCTGCCTGTACCCGTACTCTCAGAACATTGGGATTAATGAACTCCGGGAATATCTTTATCCGGGGGCTCTCCGCCTCCTTATTCATCTTGACGGCGAGATCGACTATCTTGATAGTAGCCTTTTTTACGAGGTCTTCATATGTTTCGAGCTTAGTGTCTATCCACTGCTCGCCCACTTTGTACGAAGGGCACTTGGCGCAGATCTTGACCTCGAGTACCTGCGGTACCTCAAATAACACGTGCTCTTCACGGAAACAGGCAGTACACAGCCCTTCAGCTTCCGTTTCCTTGCCGCATTTCGGGCAGAATAATCCTGATGTCATCGCTATTCAAACCCTAAAAAGTATCCATCATACAAATACGTTAGTGATGCGCCAAAAAATAGCGAAGTATTTTGGCGCATATAAAATTAAAAAAGGCTCAAAAACTTTTTACACGTCGCAGACCCTACCTGCTTTAGCCGGTACTCGCTCTCGTCGTCCGTAAACGCGCTCATAAGTGGCTCCATATCCTGCGCCCTGTCACCCGAGCAGAGAACGTTGTTCACGTACGCGCAGACCGAATTATATTTCGAAGCGATATTAACGAAGGTCCTGGCATTATCCCTTATAGCCATAAGCTTTGTGTTCAGCTTCTTATCGGTGATCGTTTTACCGTCGAAATCTTTGCCCTTTATCTCTTTTTCAAGCTTTCCGACATCCTCATCTGAAAGGAACGATACCATATATATGTCAAAATCAAACAACATTTTCTTGATCTCAGGCAGTGCTGCCTGGTATGCGGCACCCGGTCTCGCCCCCAGAAGTATCTGCGTTGACAGGAACTCAAGGAGCTCATCGTTGTATATAAACCTATAGTTCATCGTGCTCTTCGGTGCATCGACACTACAATTGGAATCCATATTCCCCAGCCTCAATATTTTTTATAATTACGGGATATAGTTTAACTCCCGGAATTGTAAGTAAAAGGTAAGAACTTGCAAATATTTAACCTAAGTGGTTTTAAAGAAAACATTTGATTTTTAAAGGTTTAATGTATATTACTTCATATACATATTAGTTTCTCTGGAAGATTTAGCCCTTAACCAGCAAAAAACCTTATTAATAGTCCGGTGGCACGGGTCATTCCCTGTGGATGTAATCGTCATATTTGTTATCAGACAGCTTAACGATGTGGAACCCCAGACGCTTGTTCTGTGTCCTCTCAAAAAGATCCGTATAGTATTTTAAAGTCCCGTAGATGCCGTCCTGTTCGAGCCTTCTTGATGACGTTATCACCTTTCGCCGGGACAGGTATTTGGTCCTGCCGATCTTCCTTAGCTTTATGCTCATGTCAAGGTCCTCAAGGTGACATATCCTGAACCCGCCAAGCTTTTCGAATACCTCGCGCCTGACGCACAGGTTGAACCCCGGCAATGTAGTGCCCCGAAAAATGCTTCTGGTCACATAATACGTATTGGTCACATATTCTGCGAACCGCAGCTTTGGGCTTCTATTGGTGAACTTGAAGGCACATGACATCGCTATGACCCGGTCGTCGGAAAAAGCGTCGTATATCACGTTCAGGTAATCCTGCAATAGCTCGGTATCGGAATCGATGAATATGAGGATATTACCTGATGCCAGTTTTGACCCCTCGTTCCTGGCCCTGGCTGTACCCCTTTCATTACATACTACTATCTTATCGGTATACTCTCTTGATATGGCCACCGTGCTGTCCGTGCTGCCGGAATCGGACACGATAAGCTCATAGGTATGCCCGGTTTTTTGTGCCTTTATCGAATCAAGGCATCTCCTGATCCTTTTTTCCTCGTTAAGAGCAGGGACTATAATCGAAAAATCCATATCGCCTGCCTCCATGGCGGTATAGGACTTAAACATATTTAAATCATATACCTTTATCATCGTCTTACCATAAAGTTTTTATAATTAGGTATACCTAAATATAGTGTCAGTATTAGGTTTACCTAATTATTTTAAGTTCAAAGTTCTGATACCTATGAAAAAAAATGTCGTTGAAGAGTACCTGGAGACCATCTTATACCTGACCAGAGACGGCAAGAAAGCCAAGACAAAGGATATAGCCGACATATTGAAGATAAAGCCTCCAAGCGTTACAGAGATGCTGTTGAAGCTGCAGGAAGAGGGATACGTCGATTATGAGCCTTATTCCGGAGCCTCGCTGACAGAAAAAGGCATGGAAAAAGGAATTAACATCGCGCGTAAGCATCAGCTCCTGGAAAAGTTTTTAGTGGATAATTTAGGCGTGGATGCTGACAGGGCTCACAGGGAAGCATGTGAAATGGAGCATGCAATATCCGATGCGACGACCGAGAAGCTCTGCGAATACCTCGGCCATCCCAGGTTCTGCCCTGACGAGAACCCGATAACAATGGGAGAATGCTGCGAGAAGGACAATGGTTCGATACCGCTCACGGACCTGAAAGAGGGCGAAATGGCCGTCATAAAGGTGGTCAGGATCGATGAGAACAATATCGGACAGCACCTTATGTCGCTGGGATTCCTGCCCGATGTAAGCATATGTATCAGAAAGAGGATACCGGCCAACGGCCTGCTTGTGAGGATAAAAGGGACGGAGATAGCCATTGGCAGGGACATAGCAGAAAAGATATTCGTTATTAAGGCCACGGCATGACACTGAACGATAGACCATTAAAAGTAGCTCTTATAGGCAACCCCAGTGTCGGTAAAAGCACGCTGTTCTCGAAACTGACTGGCATAGGGGTCATCATATCGAATTATCCGGGCACGACTATCGAAGTCGCCCGGGGACGTGTCAAACATGATGAGATCACCCTGGATATGTCCGATCTTCCCGGCGTGTACTCCATCGACACCATGAACCCGGAAGAAAAGACCGTCATTAATTTCTTAAATGACGAAAAGCCCGATGTCATCCTGAACGTCATAGATTCTACACGCCTGGAAAGAAACCTCTACCTGACGCTTGAGCTGCTTGAGCTCGATATTCCCGTCGTAGTTTGCCTTAACATGATCGACGAAGCGAACGCTTCAGGCATAGAGATAGATGTCGAAGGCCTGTCAAGGCTTTTAGGTGTGCCTGTAATACCTACCTCCGCATACAAAGGAACAGGCCTTGAAGAGCTGATGCATGTTTTCGCCCATCCCCAAAGCTCAAAAGATCACCGCCACGTAAGATATGACCGCCATATCGAGTCATATATCCATACCCTCCTGGCCATGGACAGGTCGCTGACAAGATTTGACACGATCGCGCTTTTATCCCGGGGCGACGAAGAAGCGCCGGTGAGACATTCACGCCACATGTTAAAACTTCGGGGCGGCAGGGGAAAAGGACGGGGAGGGCCGTGGAGAGGCCATGAGGGGCGGATAACTTCAGCCAGGGATCTGTTGGGGGAGTATAACTTACCCGGGGAAACCCTTCAAGAGTACCCGGAAGAACTGAGGACGTCCGCCGCGATAATGAGAAATGAGATAGAAAGGACGCATGATTCGCCCATAGCGGAGATAATGGCGAGCAACCGATACGGAGACGCAGGGCTCATATCAAAAAGCGTCATGCGTTACAGCCCCGACGTCCGTAAGAACATAGCTGAGAAGATCGACGATCTGCTAATGAATAACGTATCGGGTTTTCTGATACTTGCCGCAGTGATACTCTCGATGCTCTTGACTGTGTTTTATGTCGGCGGATTTTTAGAGGAACTGATAGTCGATAATTTTGATAAGCTCATCCTGGCGCCGGTAAAGGCGACCCTTGAGCCTTACCCGTTCATCCAGATCGTGGTGGAGTATACCCTGATAGGCATACAGGCAGGCCTCGGTATAGTGTTCCCGTACATCATGACGTTTTACGTGCTTATGTCAATACTGGAGAACTCGGGGTATCTTACCAGGGCAGCGTTCCTGCTCGATGAGATCATGCATAAGTTCAGGCTTCACGGCAGGGCGATGATACCGCTCATACTGGGTTTCGGCTGCAGCGTACCAGCCATCATGTCAACAAAGTCCCTTCAGACGCATCGTGAGAGAATAATCACCTCCACGCTGATATGCATGGTCCCGTGCTCTGCCAGAAGCATAGTGATACTGGGCCTTGTGGCAAGTTTCGTGTCGATATGGGCAGCGTTCTCGATATACCTGCTCCTCCTGGCGATAATCGTCGCCATCGGGTTCATACTCGGAAGAGTTGTCAAAGGTGAGGAAACGGGGTTCGTGCTGGAGATGGTTCCCCTGAGAGCCCCTGGTATCAATGATGTCGTCAACAAGACATGGATCCAGATGAAAGAGTTCATATACGTGGCCTTCCCGCTGCTGATAGCCGGAAGCGCAGTGCTGGGAGTGTTACAGTATGCGGGCATCCTTGAGATCGTGAACGGCCTGCTTTCGCCTCTGACGAGAACATGGCTCGGCCTGCCCGAGTATACGTCTACAGCGCTGATATTCGGGGTCCTGAGAAAAGAGATGGCTCTCGAAACTCTCGCCGTCATGGCCGGGACCGCATCTTTCGATACTGTCATGACCGGACTTCAGATGTACGTTTTCGCGGTCTTTACGACGATATACATGCCATGTATCGCTACGATGGCAATGCTCAACAGAGTGCTCGGATTAAAGGACACTGCCATTATCACGCTGTTCACAGTGATACTGGCTTTGCTGGTCAGCGGTATCATAGCCAACCTTGTGCCAGTGGTACAGGCGTTGATCTGAGCATTATTTTTTATCGGTACAAAAATTTAATGAATAATATTAATATATTATTATATGTGAGCATTCATGACCGATAAGAAAAAAGAAAAAGAGGTAAATGTCAACTCCCCGAACGTATCACCCGTCATTGTAATACCGTCACATGCTGAGTGCCGCCTTCCGGACGTGGGGGAATGCAGCCTTGACCATAAAGTGGCCCTTGGGCTTCAGATGGACGAGCATAATGAGAAAGAGATCGACGACCCGGAGTATATAAAAGCCATAGACCTTTACAATAAGGGCCGGCTGGACGATGCCAAAAAACATTTCGAGACCGTGCTGGCGAACAACCCGAACATCATAGAGGCACATCTCCTGCTGGGCGACATCTACGAGCGTAAAATGAAGTTCACGGATGCGATAAGAGAATATGACCATGTGCTGAAGCTAAAGCCCGACGATGAACTGACAAGGTTCAAACGCGATACTGCGGTAAAACAGAGGGCAAGGTACCTGGATAAGCCAGTCTGAACCGGGCGTTATAAAATTTTAGAGACGCTGGTAAGGCACAAAATTTTATTTTTAAAAATCCTCTGTGTTTTTGGGATGCTAACCATATTGAGCAATTAGGTTCGCCGGTAATACATTTTTACAGCTCAACGAGTTAATATAAAATCCAGAATGCAAATTTTCCTTTATATACTATTTTTCTATTACGTCTTTCTTTTCCGGGATCACGATCATGCCCTCGGAGTCGCCTACCTGAACGCATTTTCCTTCGTCATACAGCTTTGCCGTTAGCGCGGAAGCGCAGGCATCTATCTCATGCTGTGTAGAAGCCGCCTTACCGAACTCTTTCGAGGCATCGATCCCGAGGATACGCATGCTCGTGCGCGGATGAACTTCAATGACCTTAGTCCCCGACGCCTCAAGCTTTTCCCTGAGAGCTTTACCCCTTAACGTCAGCTGTTTCATAAAAGAGAAGCCCGGCGGGAACACTCGATATCCCATAGATATGAGCCTGCGGTCACATTCCCTTATCTTTCGCGTGCCGCAGCAGTCATCATTAAAACAGCAGCGCCCTGCCGGAAGTGTCAGCGGAGCGTCTATGGCGACGACTTTAGGAGCGGCACTTATAATAAAAGTAAAGATGGACGCGTCATCGTAGAGTGTCCTGCATTCAAACCTTCCGTCCCTGTAAATACAGACGCCTGTCTGGTTCTTTGGAAAGGAAGCCAGGTCTATCCCTGCATATGTGTTCATGAGCACGGTCAAGTGTATACGGAATATGTTTTTCTTATATAAATGTCCGGGTTATAGAACTCCCGGTATTCTCCCCACTCGATCCTTGCTTCCACGTATACTGACGAAGCGCCGCTATGTACAGGGGTGCGGATGGATATCCATTTGCGTTCCCCTCGTCCAAGGTCGCCGATCTTTTCCTCATGTATGACAAGGGTATCGCTCCTCTGGGCATCCACGACCTTGAGGATGACTATCACGTTCTTAGCCGTCTCTATGCCGTCGTTAGCGACAATGACCGTCACGTTCTCACTCTGTCCGTTCAAGGTCTTGTCCCAGCTAAATCCCTTATAATCGGGGAGCGGAATGACCTTTACGTCATCGCTCTGCTGCTTGGTTATGATTATCGGCGAAGGAATAGCGGTAGGCATCGGGGTCGGGGTCGGAGCTATCGTGGGCGCTGGCGCCAGTGTCGGAGCAGGCTCCACCCCGCCGAACGGTAAAATATCACTTGAGCATATACAGCCGCCGATCGATATCGTCGCGGCCAGCAGGATGAGCGGTATCATGATGCCGGATAATTTTCTCATATAAAACCCCACAATTTATGATTGGCCATGATTTGTATAGCAAGAGTCATCTTCAAGATATAAATATTATGTTTTATAGCCTGCGATAATACTTATGATTTGTTCGATCGAACAAATCTTCCGTAGCATAAAAATGATAACCGGTCAGCGCATAGAATAGTACCATCACAGAATCTCCGGGCTTACGAAATGATTATAAAACGGAAGAGCCCTGAGTTAATAATTACAGTGAAGATAGGGGAACAATATGTCAGAAATCAAGAACCGCGCGAAATTCGGCATACCTGACATCGACAGTGCTCTGGATGGAGGCATACCGAGAGGATCGTTGATCCTCCTGGAGGAGGATACGGGTGCTAAGTCACATATCCTGCAGAGTAAGTTCGTCGCCGAAGGGCTGTTGAACGATGAGTATTGTTATATCTTTAACATGGAACATCCGCCTCATGCGATAGTCAACTCGATGAACGCTTTTGGGCTTGAGCCGGAGGAGCTTATGTCGAACGGCCAGTTCATAATCATAGACGGCTTTACGGACGCGTTCGGATGGGGAGAGTTCACGTCGAAGTGGAAATATGTATGCCACGACCTCACTAACCTGAAGGAAGTGAACGACGTCGTAAAGGCGGCAACCGCAGCCGTAGAACCGTACAATAACATGCGCGGGATCGTGGACTCGCTCACAACGCTGTTCCTGGCCAACGATTCCGAGAGGGCCGTGCTCAACTACATACACCACCAGATGGCGACGCAGAAAAACTACGGCATAACCTCGATGTACACGATACACATGGGCGCCCACAGGCCGGAGCTTGTAAAGGCCCTTGAACATATTGTGGACGGCGTCATATGGGTATGTAAGGTCGAAGTGGACGGGGAGCCGCGCGACATGATACAGATCAAGAAGCTCAGGGACTCTAAGTTCTCGGCGCGTAAGTACTTCTTTAACGTTGAAGATGAGACCGCGACCCTGGAAGAGATAAAAAAGAGATGAACACAGACAGGCGGACATAGCAGAGGGCAATGAGAGTCGTTTTCCTGGGTACCAACGGCTGGTACGACACCAAGACCGGTAATACCTTATGCACATTGATAGAGGCCGGAGATAAGTTCATAGTCCTGGACGCGGGAAACGGCATTCATAAGCTGAACAGGCATATACCGAGGGAAGACGCCCGCCAGACTTTTCTTTTTCTTAGCCATTTTCATCTTGACCATGTCGAGGGTTTGCATACCCTTAATAAGTCAAGGTTAAGCAAGGGGCTCAAGATATACGGGCAGGAAGGCACAAGGAGCATATTGAATTATTTGATGAACGATCCCTTCAGCGTGCCCCTATCAGATATGCCTTATCCCGTCAGTATAAACGAGCTGCCGGAAAACAGGCATGATGTCCCGTTCCTGGAGGATTTCAGGTTTCTCCTTCACTCGTCAAGATGCCTCGGATATCGGTTCAACATAGAAGGGAAGATAGTCGCCTATTGCACTGATACCGGAATATGTGATAACCTGATAGAGTTGGCAAAGGACGCCGACCTGCTTATCACCGAATGCTCTTTTCGTTTCGGCCAGCATAGCGACCACTGGCCTCACTTGAACCCTGTCGACGCTGTAAATGTCGCGAAAAAAGCTAACGTCAAAAAAATGGCGCTCGTGCATTTCGACGCGAACAGGTACCCTGAGCTGGAGAACAGGAAAGAGGTCTATGACCGCATGATAAAAGAGTTCGACGGCCTGATCGTGTCATATGATGATATGGAAATAGAGATATAAGGCACAGAGATATCCCCGGCACAACCGGATATGTTCGGCCTCATAATTTCTGGTTTTTTGGCGTAAAAAAATTTAGGCGTTTTATGAATCATTAACGAAATGTCAAATCTATCATATCTAGTCTTGCTCAGCCCATCCGCCCATTAAGGTCTTAAAGATGTCCCTGCTTGTTTCCAGATATTGTCGGTTCCTTGTGAAAACTTCGAAGGTAACCGTCTCTTTATACCCGGCATCCTTTAAAGAGCCTACGACCTTTGGCCAGTCTATGTTGCCCATGCCGAGAGCAAGATGCAGGTCACCGTCGACATTGTGGCCACCCTTGTTGTCATGGGCGTGGACATGGTACAGCCGGTCCTTGAACGTCTCAATGAAAGCATAAATGTTCGACCCGTCTTTACATAAAAGATTTGCATGCCCGATATCGAGATGGAACTTAGCCCTTGGCTCCAGCTCAAATAAAGCCTTCATGTCGTCAACGCCCTGGTCCACGTTCTCGACCGTGATGGCGATGCCCGACTTCTCCGCGCGGTCGCATAATATGCTCAGGGAGCCTGCCATGTTCTTAATTATCTCTTTTTTATCGTACAGCCCGAACCTGGTATGCATGTGTACCGTGACAAGACGCGCCTCAATGCTTTCCGCAAAGTCTATCACTTTCATGACCTCGCCCACGGTAGCACCCCTGATCTTTTCATAAGGGTTGCCGATATTCCATCCCCACGGGGTATGGCAGGTAAAGAACAGGCCTAGCTCGTTTTTGAGCCGGTTTATCTCCGGGACCTTTGGCTCGAGGTTCTCGAGCGTATATTTTGGTCCTTCAACGCTTATCTCGACAAAGTCGAATTTGACATTGTCCGCATAATGGATCTCCTGAATGACATCGCCCCGGGGGTCGGCAAGGGTTCCAAGGTACATGATGAATTGTCTTTATTTGAAAGTATTAATTTTTACCCATATACCAGCGATATCGGGGTTGATTATAATATACATCAAAATAAAATATGAATTGGAGGATCTTTATGGCTAATCTAGGTAATCTGAAGATCCAGCTTGTGGCAGCGGAGAGAAATTTCAGGGATGAGGAGCTGTTCGTGCCGGAGAACGTCTTTTCTGATGCGGGGGCGTTCGTGTCTATCGCCAGCAACACGACAAAGACGATAACCGGTATGCTGGGCGGTACGGTGCACCCTGACACGAAGATCGAGGATATAGTGGTCGACGACCTTGATGCTCTAGTCATAGCTGGCGGCAGCGGTTCTCCCAGGTACCTATGGGACAATGAGGCATTGCTGGAAAAGGTCAGGGACGCGCATAAGAAAGGTAAGATCATAGGAGCTATTTGTCTGTCGGGTGCCATACTGGCACAGGCAGGGATACTCAAAGGTAAAAGAGGGACAGTGTTCCCTACAGAGGACGCTATAAGCATACTGAACAGGAACGGCGTGACTTATGTCAACCAGGGGGTCGTGGTGAGCGATAATATCGTGACTGCCCAGGGCCCTGAGAATGCAAAGGAGTTCGCACAGGCAGTACTGAGCCTTGTAAGGCCTCGTATCGTATCGGTCGGGTGATCCGGTCGCGGTTTTTGATAAGGATCTCCGGTTAAAGACCGGATTAAATTTGTGCGGGCGTTTAACGCATAGGGGAGTGACCGGTTAATTCATAATCTTATTTTATCTATTTTTTACCACAAAGCACACAAAGGCGAAAAAGGTCCACAATTTTTTTTTAAATAAGCTAACCTTCTTAAAAAAGTCCTTTGGTACCCTTGTGCCCCTTTGTGTCCCTTGTGATGGACTTTATCAAAGATGTGAATGACGTATGGGACGGGATACTTATCATATGTGAGGCGATAGCTCGTTATACCGGTCATATATGATATTTTTAAAATTTTTTGGTTTTCGCCGTATGCGGGACGCGGTCTCTTCGTCGCCCAGGTATTCGATCCATGAGGCGACCCATATGGCCTCTCTTTCGGTAAACGCCACAAGATAGTCCTTCAAGTCCTGAAAGTCCTTTAAAGGCTTTCCGTTAAAGATATAAGGATTTTTATCCTCAGGCTTAAATAGCATGCTCGCGATCGATTCGAGCTTAACTTTATCATAGTGTTCTTTCGATACTGCACCCGGATTTACTTTTCCGGACATTTTCCTGACCGTGATCTGGCTCTCCCGCATATCGATCCCTTTAGTATTTATAAGAGTTCACAAGTCCTTCGTATATCTGTAGTGTCTCTCTGGTAGCCTTTTCCCAGGTAAAGTATTTTAAAACACGGTCTCGGGCGTTCCGGCCCCAGGCCATTGCCTCCTCATCGTCAATTAAAACCTGCTTGACACCCCAGGCTATGTCAACAGGATCCTTCCCGTTCACGTGTATTCCGGTCTTGCCTGGCCCTGAGCTAATTACCTGTTCCCTGAACCCTGAGACCCCGCTCGCGCCTACGACTATGGGCTTTTCCATGGCCATGGCCTCAAGGCTGACGATCCCGAAAGGCTCATAGACTGAAGGGAACACGCAAAGGTCGGATGCGGCATAATGGACAATGCGCTCATGCTCCGGGACAAATTCATACCTGCATATCACGTTATCCTCGATGCCCAGCCTCTTCACAAGGCTGCGTATGTCATACTCTTCGTCCCCCGTGCCCAGTATGACGAGCTTGACCTTCGGGTAAGTCTCGATTATCGAAGGCATCGCCTGGACCAGGTTCATAATGCCTTTGACCCAGTTGAGCCTTCCCACAAAAAGCATCATTTTTTCATCGTCGGCTATGCCGTACCTTAATCTCAACGCGGCTTTTTCCACGTCGTCTATTTTTGAAGGGTCGTAGATATCCGGATCTATGCCGTTCCATACTACGAATATCTTTTCGCCCGGCCACCCGTGGTTTTCCAGGTCTTCCTTCATCGCATAGCTGACTGTGATCACACGGTCCGCGACGGACGCCAGATGATACTCTATGTCGTTGACCACTTTACTGCCCTGTCCCTTGCTGCGCCTCGTCTCTATGGAGTGTACATGGAATACAAGCGGCAGGTTGAGTTCGCTCTTTATCATGGAGCCGGCCATGCCCCCGAGCCAGTCATGTACGCAGATCATGTCGAACGTCTTTTTTTTCCTGCGTATCTGTTCGTTAACGAATTTGTTAGTGCACATGATATCGTTGACGAATATGGAACTGAAGAACCTCAGCCCGTCTCCCCATGACTGAAGATCGTTACCGACGAATATGCGCAAGACGCTGGAAGCGTCGATCCCGAGGGGCCTGTTGACCTCCACCCCGTCTATGACCTCGCTTGTCTTCAGTGACCCTGTGTTCGTGGTAAATACGGATACTTCATGGCCCATGTTAACCATATATTTCGTTATATATTGCGCGTATACGCCGAGCCCCCCGATTATCCTTGGAGGGTATTCCCAGACAAAAAAACCGATTTTCATAAACTAAGTTATAATATAATACTGATTATATAAAATATATTGCAAAAAATATGTTCGATGCGGCGGCATCATGATATAATTATTCACTTTTATTGCCGTGGTGATCCATCGGATAAAAATGAAAATAGCCTCATTATTTTGACATGGCTTTTAAATGAGCGGTGACCTTCGTCAAATCTCACGGAGAGACCTGGCTGCGTCCTCCGGGGGCACCGAGTTTATGTTCATGCCCGTATTCAGCTCGAAGCCGGCGAGCATGCCGAGCTTTGGACAGATGCGTATATGCATGTGCATATCCTCCGAGACCGACTGCATAAAACAGTAATTATACGGAGGGTCGGACAACAGCCTGTATAGCCTTGACAGCACATCCCTCATGGCGATGGCGAAGTCATCCCTTTCCTCCACGGTCAATTCCGATATGTTCTTTCGAGGCTTCCTGGGGAACACCCATATTTCATATGGAAAGCTTGACGCATATGGCGCAAATGCGAGGGTATGTTCGGTCGTAAGCACAAGCCTCGGCGAGTTTTCCTCTTTTACCATGATCTTTGTATAGTCCTTGTCGAACTGGTCCCTGATCATTCCCGGCACTACCGGTAACGTAATAAGCTGCGAATGAGGGTGTGACAGGGATGCGCCGGCATCCTTGCCGTGGTTCCTGAAGATCGATACATACCTGACGAACGGCAGGCGCGAGACTTCAATGAACCTATCGCTGTAAGCCTGAAAAAGCAATTTTATCTCATCGTCGGACATAAATTGAGGCTGACGCCCATGTTCGGGCGATTCTACTATCACCTCATGCACTCCTGACGCCACCATTTCCTCATACTGTCCTGACTCAGGGTCCTCGGGTTTTACGGCAGGATAAAGGTTAGGTATCACTCTCACCAGCCAGTCGCTCCTTCTTGGCTTTCCATCAATATCCGCATCCTGGCATATCCCGACAGTCGATGAGTAATATATAGTCTTACCCGGTGGTGTAAGGTGCTCGTTACCGGCGCAAAAAGCGCAGGCCTGGCAGGCGTTACCTTCATCTGACACCGTTTTCCCGCATGCCGGACATTTTATTTTATTGGCGGCGGACGGCTTTTCCTTAATAAAATCCGTCGGCCTCTTGGCCCTTTCAGTGGCGATTATCACCCGGTGATCGGTAAAATAGTCCCGCCGTATTTTATTCATGATTACATTTTAGCTATATGTTAAAATATATTTTTTTAATTCCCGGGAGTATATCCGGATATAACTATAATAGTTCCGGGAACGTAAAGATTAATAAAGTTGAAATAAAAATTATATATGTGATGTGCTATCATATAGCATACTAATATTGATACAATATTGTAAAGGTGTAAAAGAATGGAAGGCCATGCGATAGCGTTCGGTGCGGGTACCGTGATAAACGCCATAGCGAACTGGAAAGGCAGCGCTTTTGGTATCGAGCTGAAGACTGAGGCTACAGTGGAAATAAAGGGCGACCTCATAGAAGGAGAGATAGCCGGGGGAGGAGATACGAGGCTTATAGAAAGAGCGTGCGAGATCGTCCTCGAAAAGTTCGATATAGATTCGGGCGCAAAAATAGTGACATCCAGCGAGGTCCCTCTGGCAAGCGGCCTGAAATCCTCCAGCGCCGCCGCCAACGCCACCGTACTGGCGACCCTCAGGGCGATAAGAAGGGATATGGACCCGCTTGAGGCCGTGAAGCTCGGCGTCAGGGCTGCGCTTGATACGGGCGTATCGATCACCGGGGCGTTCGACGATGCCTGCGCGTCGATGTTCGGGGGCGTCGTGATGACGGATAACAGGGAAATGGAGCTTTTAAAAAGAGAGGAGATCAACTCGGACGTCGTCATATACGTCCCGGACAAAAAGGCTTTCTCCGCAGACACGGACATAAGACGCTCCAGGCTCATAGCTCCCTGGGTGGGCATCGCTTTTGACCTTGCCTTAGAGGGATATTACCGGAAGGCTATGACGCTGAACGGCCTGCTGTATTCCCAGGCGCTTGGTTTCGATTCCGGTCCGGTGTTCGATGCGCTTGAGCTTGGAATAAAAGGAGTAAGCCTTTCGGGGACCGGTCCGTCGATCGTGGCCCTCACTTCCGGGGAAGAGACTGACAGGCTAAGATCTGCCTGGTCCGCTTACCCGGGCAGTATCATCGTGACGGCTGTGAACAATAAGGGTGCATTTACATTTGAATGATCAAGAATGGGGTATAAAAATGACGCTGGAAAAGAGAAGAGACGATGTGAGAAAGATCGACGAGGAGATCATTGACCTCCTCGCAAAACGCATGGATCTGGCCAGGCTGATCCTGGAAGAAAAGAAGAAGCAGGGCCTTGAGATCAACGACGACAAGCAGAACGAGGTAGTGATTAAAAGGGCAATGGAAAAGGCCAACGAGCTTAATATCGACACAGGGGCGATCAAAGAGATATTCAAGATGATCATAAGAATGAGCATAGAGAGACAGCATGAGATGTCCGGAGAGGGAAACCTGCCTTAGTACCCCGAAGGACATAACTTTACTTTTATTATAGAAGGAAAACAGCAATTGCCTTAAAAACGATAAGTTTTAAGTTATCATTAATTTTTTACCACTAAGCGCACAAAGGCAACTAGGGAACACAAACTGTCAACCACAAAGCGCACAAAGGCGATAAAGGACACGGTTTCCAACCACTAAGCGCACGAAGGCGAACAAGGAACACTAAGGACTTTTTTAGAAGATTATCATATATAAAAAAAATTTTGTGACCTTAGTCGCCTTCGTGCGCTTAGTGGTTAACAAATTAGTGTACCTTCGAGCCCTTCGTGGTAAGTAAAAAAGACGTGAGAGCATTATCCGGTTTTACTTAACCTCATATCCCAGGCCCCATATCGTATCGAGCACGTTCTTGAGAGTCTTTTCGCTGTCATCCGAATAGACCTCTAGAGTAAAACGGTATATATCGGGAGTGTCGGTAGCCTCGCTCTTTTCGTCCCTGACCTCCGCGACGCCGTCTATACGTTTAAGCACCCACTTTAGCATCTTAGCATTAGCACCCCGTGCCAGTTTCACGGTAACGTACCGGCTTATCCTGGGGGCTGTCTTCGCTTTGGCATCTTTTAGTTCTTCTCCGCTCAACAGAGTCACTTCATCGTAGCTCAGGTCCAGCAGCCTTGACGGCGTGTCAAGCACGAATCGATCTCCGGAGGCTTCTTTTATGATGCCGTACACAGGGGCTTTTTCCCCTTCAATGGCGAATGCCTGTTCCGTGCCGACGCTATTTCTGATGAATCGCTCTTCTTCGCGCGATCTCTCAATGATGCGCTGGGTCCTTTTCCTGGCGACTGCGGTATCGCCGTAGTGTTTAGTAGCCGACTCCAGCGTACGGACGAACTCGTCGATGTCCCCTTTCATGATGTCTGATTCCAGCTCGGAGCAGGCTATGATGAACTCGCTCCTCGCCTGCACTACGTCCTTGCCCGACTGGATCAGAGCGTACATTCTCGGGTCCTGTGAAAGAACTCTTCCCGTAAAGTCCTTTGTTATACGATATACAGGAGTGGCGAACCCGTCCAGCGTCTTCATGTTGATGCCGATCCGCTCATACGCCCTTCCGAGAGCTATGTACACGAAATGTGTGAGGCCCTGGACGATAGCCATTTTCTGGTCATGGTCATCGGCCGTAGTCACCTCAATGTTCGCTCCGGCCTTCTCGAACGTATCGTGAATTATCGGGAACCATTTTTTACATCGCTCGGAAGGCACAAGCACTATTGTGTATCCGGTCATGTCGTCTATCTCGGGACCGAATAGCGGATGTGCCCCCAGAACTTCGACCTCGGGGGAAGTATGGCCGGTCATGGACTCCATCGGCTCTTTTTTTAACGATGAGAGATCCATCAGGAGTGAGCCTGGCTTCATAAAAGGCGCTATATCTGCCGAAATGCTATCGATGGTATCTATGGGCACTGAAAGCACGACAATATCAAAATCGCCGGCTTTCATCCCCGAAGAAACGCCTACGCCGAGAGACTTTGCTACATCGGCCACATCACGTCTCGAGCTGATCGAGACGTCAAAATCCATCCTTTTAAAGAGTTTCGCGCACCATCGGCCCATGCCTCCGGCGCCCCCTATGATAAGCACTTTATAGGACATCCCTGACGCTCCTCTCCATCACGTCTACAGGCGGCCTGACGTCGTTCCATATCTCAAAAGACCTCGCGCCCTGGCGCACCAGCATCGTTATACCGTCTATTGTCTTCGCGCCGGCCATCCTTGCCTCCTTTAACAGCCGTGTCTCCAGTGGTTTGTATACAAGATCGAAAACGACCTGCGAGCTATCGAGCATATCTGACGTAACGAGCGTGCCGTCGACGTCAGGATACATTCCTACGGAGGTCGTATTGATGATCACATCTGAAGCGCTGACGTCTGTGGGTATTTCTCCCAGCCCTTTTCCGGTGACGTTGCCGAACATGCTCATATGGGAAGCCAGCGCAAGGCTCTTATCTTCCGTGCGGTTTAAAACGGTCACGCGGGCCCCGCTTATCGCCATAATGTACACGATAGCTCTGGCCGCGCCGCCCGCGCCTAACACCAGAACATCCTTTCCCGAGACATCTATGCCGTTGTCCTGCAGCGAATCAAGAGCCCCCGGGCCGTCCGTATTGAACGCCTTCATGCGCCTGAAATCTATCGTGTTGGCCGCGCCAATGTCCGACGCCATCTTGCCGCCCTCGACTATTTTCAAAACCTCCTCCTTATGAGGTATGGTCACGTTCAGCCCGCCGAAGCCAAGATACCTGGCACCGACGATAGCCTCTCTCAGGTGCTCGCCTTTTACCTGGAACGCATGATAGGCGCAGTCCATCTCTAAATGATCAAATGCAGCGTTATGCATCACAGGCGATAGGCTGTGGGATATGGGGTCGCCGATGACGCCAAAGACCTTTTTCATCGTAATAAAAATTAGTTTTGAACTTGATATATTTAGCCATCAGCCCGTCCTTTTAATTTTAAGGCTGTTGACGATATTCTCGAATACTTTGTCCGGCGCAGGGTTCCCGTCCACAACTTTCCAGTCGTCGACTATCATCATCGCCCTTGACCGTACCTTCTCCATGTGAGGCAAAGTCTCGAACATCTCTAACTCGCCTCCGCGGCTGTGCACCCTCCTTAACGCCTCTTCCGGCGACACGTCAAGGAAGAACATCTCTTCTGAATGCGGAAGTATCGTCTTCACAATCTTGTAGACAGGCCTTATTATCGCCTTCGGCAGGTATGCGCACGCCATCGTATACCTGACAAAGATAACGGTGCGGTCCCCCCTGCAGTAAAGCAGGATAGACCTTATGACATCAAAGCCGTAAAAGAGCGTCGCAAGCATGCGGTCAAATTTGCCGCCCCTGGTCAGGGATTTCTTGGAAAACTTCCCGAAAAAGTTGTCCTGTGACGGGTGTATCCTCAGGACGACTTCGCTTCCGTTATTGGAGAGATGATCTTTGAGGCGGTATGCCTGTGTATCTTTCCCCGAACCGTCAAGACCGTCTATAACTATGAACCTCATGACCTCACCAGAACTAAAGAACGAAATAGAACAATGCTGCGGCGCTGAACGGTATCGCGAGATTGTCCAGGCCTTTGGGCGCTATTGCCTCTACAAAGGTTATTACGACTCCCACCAGGCACGCTTTCCATACGGCATCTGCCGCCGGAATGCCGTAGAATATCATGCCTGCCATGACGGCCAGCGCGGTGCCGGCGAACACGGCCATCGAGCCTTCTATACTTTTCTTGTCTATGATCTTATACTTGTGTTTGCCGTATTTTCTTCCGATGACCGCGCCGAGGCCGTCGCCGTATGCTAAAGGCAGCATGCCCACTGCCACTACGACAGGATCGTTGAAGAAAAGGAATGCGAGTATGGTATAGGACAGGCAATAGTACACGAGGCCGAACTCATTGCCGGCATCCGACGCCGATATCAGCGAGAGCTTGGTTATGATTTTACGGTAGGTCTTTTGAAAGAGCCTCCCGTTACTCGTGTTCAGCGTGAGCTTGCTCAAGAAGTATAGCTGCATGCGCTGCGTTATCAATAGAGAGAATAATACGAAAGACCCTGCGAGAAGCACCCCGGCCCACAAGTGGTCGAAAATCCACAGGACGAAGACAATGTTGCCCATGCTTATGTGAAGTATCTTACGGCCTACCGCCTTGTCGCCCTTCCATAATTTTTCAACTATGAGGAAAACGATGACTATGTAAGCATATATTGCGATGGTGGCCCCGATGTCGTTCAACGATAATCCCAGCATGATACGTCACTTCCTTATGATAGCGAGCGCACCACCCGGGCATATCTCGACACATATGAAACACTTAATGCAATTATCGCCGAATACAGGACGATCACCGTCAAGAGCTATGTTTTTCGCGGGACAGGCGTTCACGCAAAGCCCGCATTTTTTACACTCGCCCGCGACTATGATATCCGACGGGCCGGCATTTTCCATCTCCCTGCGCGCTTCTTTCAGCGAGACGACCTCTTTTCCGTATATGCGCTTTGCGAGCGGATGCGCCACGCTGTTCAAGGACTCGCTGGTCCACATATCGGCCATGTATGGCAGAAGCTTGCCTATAAGTGACTTTTTGATCTTAAGGTTAGACCCTCTGGCGTTACCCACCATCTTGATGTCGCTATCGCCGAGCCCTCTCTCAAAAGCGATACGGACCATCTCTATGTCGTTCGGGTTTATCCTGACCACGCCTGCTGCGATAGAGTCAAGTGCCACGGCATCCCTGCTCACCATCACGACGTTCGGGTTTGACACGGATTCGGCCTCGGTGGGGCCGTAGTATGGCCCTGAAGGCCTGACGGACTGGGCGATATATGTCGCGTCCATTATATTGAGCACGATCTTTGGCTTCAGGAACTCATAAAGGTCCACTAGAGGCTCGTCAAGCCCGAGCACATGCACCCTCGGCCTGACATTTGGCTCGACAAGCCCGAAAAGGTTTTTCATGCTGCCCGATATGTGGGTAAAAAAGTGATGTTTTAGCACGGGGACGTTAATAATGGCATCCGCCTGTATGGCAGGACGCGCAAGGCTGGTCTTTTTCAGGACTTTAGCGTTAGGTAGCTTGATCTCTACGTGGTCGTCGCTCCAGTCCAGTAACTCTCCGCCGGCATCCTCTATGGCCCTTATCCCGGTAGCATCAAAGACCTTTTTCGGGTCCCATCCCAGGATTGGGAGGTCGCCTACTACCGGCTTCGCTCCCTGGTCTGCGACGATCTTGACTATCGCTTTTACGACCTCGACGTTCGTGACAAGGCCGCTCCCGGACGGCTTTGCGCAGCTAAGGTTGGGTTTTATAAGGACAGTGCCCTTTACATCAATGCCGCCCACTAGCTCGACCGCATCCTTTACAGCCTTGGACGTGTCGCTGTCCTTTACCAGAGATACAAGTGTCATTCAAAATACCTGTTTTTAGGCTTCGCTGACTATTCAAGTTAATTTAAAGGCGTAGAGAGTTTATTTAGTCTTCGGTTATGATAAAATCATAAAAGGGCTTAATTGATGATTCATTTTTATATAATAAGCATTAAAAAAGACAAAACAAGCAAAATAAAGCAAAGAGATCCAAAAAAGACCATCCAGAAAATAAAATTATTACAAAATAAAGGTCTTAATAAAGAAAAGACCAAAAACAGTTATGCTGACTGTGCTTCGACACGCCAGGTGGTGCTCTTTGAATAGCTCCACTTCTCGATCTTCAGGTCCTGGCACTCATCGGAAAGGATCTTCATGTTCGTGCCCACTTCTTTCGGGCTCATTCCCAGGTCCCTCGCGATATACTTGGACTTGAAGAACTGTTTGCCTTCCTTGATACCGTTTTTCAGGTATTCGATTATAACTTCCTGGCTGTGGTTATACTTTTCCTGAAGTTGTAGTTTCTTTAACATAGTGTTGTTTCATTCCCCTCTTTAGAACATATTATATTCCACTAAGTATATATAACCTTCGATTCTCAGAGAAATTTTTTGACTTTATGTTTGAATTTTTTTAATTATCGTTACTCGCGTTATATATATTACAGGGATTATTTTAAATGTGCTTGCTGCAAAAACTTTTTAGCCGCAAAAGTATAAATTATTAATGATTTGGATGAAGGTCGACGACTCAAAAAAGGGTAAGACCCCTATAAAAACTCCGGAGGGTAAAAAAGACCCTGGGAAAAACGGAGGATTATTTTCGAAGCTTAAATTCCCAGAGCTTCCGGTCAAACAGGCCATAACCATCCCGCTAGTGGTATTATTATTCGCGATATTGATTGTAGGATATACCCAGCTCACTGAATCCGCGCCAGTACATCTGGGCCTGGATTTCAAAGGCGGCTCTATGGTCACGATACATACGGATAAGACAGACCAGCAATTGCAGGAGGAGTTCTCAAATTATCCGATAAAGCTCATCGCTCAGGGCTCGGGAGGTGAGAAGACGCTCAGGTTCAGCACCATGGACGATCGAAAGCAGGAAGAGCTTGCAGAGTACGTAAACAAGAACTATGAAGGTGCGATGATCGAGTATACGGGAAGCGTCTTCAGCCAGGCCAACCAGAGCCAGGCAGTTATAGCGATACTTGTGGCATTTCTCGGAATGGCAATAACGGTATTCATCATATTCAGGAATTTTGTGCCATCCGTGGCCGTGGTCCTGTCAGCGTTCTCTGACATCATGATCGCTGCTGCGCTGATGAACATTTTCGGCATTGAGCTTACGTTCGGCACATTCGCCGCGCTGTTAATGCTTATAGGTTACTCCGTGGACACGGACATACTTCTTACTACGAAAATACTGGGCGAGAGAAAATATATCGATAAGAAGATAGCATCATGCAGGGCTACCGGTCTGACCATGACATTTTCAGCCATCGCGGCTTTCCTGATGCTGTACATAGTCTCAAAGTACTCTTTCGTGGTAGGGCTGTCGCCGATACCCGTGCTGTCCAGCATTGCCATTGTGATGATGTTCGGGCTGATAGCCGACATCATGAACACATGGTTCCTTAACACGGGTCTTTTAAGATGGTACATGGATACTCCGGAGGCGAAGGCAAAATATGGCTAACAAGAAAGAATCGGGCATGTGGTCCCGTATATTCACAGACTACAGGGTTATAGCCCTTATAATATGCCTCCTGGCGTCGGCGATATTCCTGGCTCCGGGCTTCACGAACGGGCAGTTCACTTCTAATCTCAAGTTCGGCCTTGACTTCGAGGGAGGTTCCTGGATCAAGCTAAAGCTGATCAGCAACGATACTATCTCCGACGAGACCCTTGACCTCACAAAAGAGATAATGGGGAATAAGATCAACGCCTACGGCCTGAAGGACGTTCCTATCAATACAGTAAGGGACGACCAGGGTAACGCGTACATGCTCATCGATTTCGCAGGCCTCTCGTACGACGAGGCAATGTCGATAGTGGGCACACCCGGACGTTTCGAGCTGAGGATACAGTCTCACGGCAACGAGACTGAGCACATCCTGTATGGCGATGACATCGCCGGAGTATCCCCTCCGACCTCGCAGGACGGCGGCCTCGGGCAGTGGGGAGTCTCATTCAGGCTTTCCAAGGAAGGAGCGTTAAAGTTCCAGCAGGCGGCCGTAAAATATGACATCCTGGGAGATCCGGAAGGACATCAGGTGATCATGCTGCTGGACGACCGTGAGTTCCACAGGGCGCCCATATCGTCTGATCTGGCCCAGCACCTGTTGAAGGAGCCAGTGGATATCATGATAGCCTCCACGGGAACGGGTGAGGAAGGATACGCGCAGGGTAAAGAGGTGTACGTGCATATGAGCAGCGGCTCGTTGCCCGTGAACGTCCAGGTCATAAGCTCCGGACAGGTGCCTGCCGAGCAGGGAGAGATGTTCAAGACAGTTGTGATCATCGCCGCCATACTGGCACAGATCGCCATAGGCGCGATAATGTACTACAGGTACCAGGAGCCGAGGATAATACTGCCGATGTTCCTGACCTCGCTGTTCGAGATATTCATATTGCTCGGAGTGGCCTCTTTCATTAACTGGGAGATAGACCTTCCATCGGTAGCGGGTATAATAGCCGTTATCGGTACCGGCGTGGACCAGCTTATCATCATTACCGATGAAGTGATGACCACAGGCAAGAGCCCGACGACGAAAAAGATACTTCAGCGCATGTCTCAGGCGTTCAAGATCATAGTCTCGGCGGCGGCCACTATAGTGATCGCCATGATACCGCTCTGGTACATGGGATTCGGCTCACTGAAAGGCTTCGCCATAACTACGATATTAGGCGTTCTCATAGGCATCCTGATAACCAGGCCTGCGTACGGTCGCATAATAAGCGAGATATTGAACAGGTAGGGTGATCCCTACTTTTTTCAATTTTTATTTTAGAGTATATCTGTTCTGACGTATTAATTGATGATCGCCTTTTGACCAAAATAGTATTATAGAAAATGTTATCTAGTAATAACAAAATGTTAAAAATAAATAACATATTGTTATAAATAAATAATATAGGTTCCCGGGCCATCCATTGTCATTAAGTTTTGACCAATTGCAAAGTTATATATAGTATGTAAAATTAATGTACCTATGATGCATATGTACATATACAGTATATGTGTATAAAATTTCGAGGTATCATGCGGGAAGACATCGATAAGTGGCTAAAAGAGCTAAAGAAAGGGAGCACGAAACTCTCATTGCTGGCTCTCCTGAGAACGGGGGACAGGTACGGCTACGAGCTGATATCAGAGCTTGAGAAGCGTACAAGCGGCGTCATAGTGCTGAAAGAGAGTAACGCATACCCCGCGCTTCATTCAATGGAAAGCGATGGCCTGGTAAACAGTTACTGGAAGGAGACCGAAGAAGGGCTCCCCCCCAGGAAATACTATAAGATAACCCCGAAGGGAGAAGAGCTTCTTCAAGAGATGATAAAGGAGTGGAAAAAGTACGTTCTCGCAATGAACAAGGTATGGGGGCTTGAAGATGGAAATAAGTGATGATACGCGAAGGCTGCTGGAAAAACGTGTTTCCAAGATAGTGAATAATATCGATGTCCATGAAAACGATAAGAAGGAGATACAAAAAGAGCTCTTATCTCACTTTTACGATGCCTCCGCAGGAAGAGCCGAATCCAGAGGTTCGAACAGGATCGAGCGGGAGGATGTTGAAGCCGTTTTCGCCGAGTCCGAAGACCCGGATGAAGTCGCCTCCGAATACATGAAAAGCTACGTCGACGCTTTCAAAAGGGCCGGGTTCGGATCAAGGACTGTAGCATATATAATCGACGTGATCATCTACGGCATATGCCTCGCGGCCCTCATCATACCTATCGTGATGATGTCATGGTTCGTCAGGGGTTATAGCCCTGCGCTGGAGACTTTCTTCAACTATGTACAGGGCATAGGTGCGCTGACGTTCAGTATCGTGTACTTCATGGTCATAGAAGGCAGCTTCGGCACCACGCCTGGCAAGTATTTCATGAACCTGAGGGTACTCAGAGAGGATGGCACGAAGATAGGCTATAAAGAGTCCATCCTCAGGAACATACCAAAGATCATCAATGGCTTGCTCGTGATCGACGCGATCCTCCTGTTAGTCCTGTTCGGGAAAGAAAAACAGAGAGGGTTCGATAAAGTCGCAGGCACGATAGTGATCCATACGAATAAAAAACAATGAATGGAGATCATCAAAGATGGAATCCGTAGTATCGATAAGCAATGTCCGGAAATCATATCTTATGGGCAGGCATGAGCTTGAGGTGTTGAAGGGTGTTGACCTGAACATCGAAAGAGGAGAGTTCGTGAGCATCATGGGACCTTCAGGAAGCGGTAAAAGCACGCTCATGAACCTGATCGGTTTACTGGACAGGCCCAGCTCCGGCGAGATAGCGATCAATAGTAAGGTCATTAACGGTTTGAACGACGTCGAGCTGTCACTGTTGAGGGGTAAGGAGATCGGGTTCATATTCCAGTCCTTTAACCTTGTCTCAAGGATGACGGCGCTCAAGAACGTGGAACTGCCCATGATATTCCAGAACAAGGACAGGAACGAGAGAACGAATGTCGCGACCAAAATATTGAAGGAGGTCGGCCTCGGCGATCGTATGACCCATCGCCCCAGTGAGCTGTCAGGCGGCCAGAGGCAGCGTGTGGCTATCGCCCGCGCCCTGGTGAACGATCCTGCAATATTGCTGGCGGATGAGCCCACCGGCAACCTTGACACCAAGACAGGTGAGGAGATCATGCAGCTTTTCATCGATCTCAACAAGAAAGGCAGGACCGTCGTAATGGTCACGCACGATCCCGACGTAGCCTCGTTCAGTAAAAGGATAGTGAGGCTTAAGGACGGAGAGGTAATAGGAGACGAAAGGAACTGAGATCACATCAATATCATAATAATTAAAATGAGGGAGAAATAATAATGAAGTTCAGTTTAAAGTGTTTAAGCATCTTTGTATTATTAGCAGTTTTATTATCAGTCCCCGCATTCGCGGGTTCGGTCAAGCCTACGCTAGTAGTATTAGGCGATCCGGCGATAAATCCTGGAACTCTTATGGCGGGAGATACCGGAGAAATTACCGTGACGATAACAAATTCATTGAAGATCACGACAGCGGGTGAGACTAAGACCACCACGGATACGTATAATTATGGTCCCGGAACTTCCAATGGTTTAACGACGCCGTCGCATACCCAGACGACGACGACCACAAGCTCGGAGCTACCGGAATCCATACGCCTTGACAAGGTAACGCTATCCTCCGACGGACCGGTTCGCGTAGTCTCGCAGTCTTTCGAGAACGTAGGCTACCTGGGGGCCGGCGACATGGCAAAGTTCACCTTCCTCGTCAGAGCCGACAGCAATGCACAGGACGGCGTATATTACCTCAAGTTCAAGGTCACTACGGGCGATGAGGCAGTGTTCTTGAATTATCCGGTCCGTGTCGAGGTGGATAATTCGGGTGTCAAGATGGTTTTGAGCGAGTCTCCGAAGGCTTTCACCACGGTCAAGAAGAGCGTGGTGTTCGACGTGTTCAACCTCAGGTCTAATGGTATCAAGTCTGTGAGCGTTGTCCCTGTGGGTGACGAGTTCGCGTTCAAGCCTGTCCAGGAGTACATTATCGGGGATATTGGCGCCGGCGAGATGTACACCGTGCAGTTCGACGTGTCAAGCAAGAACTCCTCCTACAACGGAAACCCGCAGTTCAAGGTAGTATACAAGAACGGTAACAACTGGCACGAGTCAGAGCCGATGACAGTATACGCAGACTCAGTAGATACGCAGAGCAGCGCCTCAAACGCGAATGACCAGACACTGTTATACGTGCTCGGGTTCGTGGGCGTCGCTGCCGTATTATTAGGTCTTGTATACTTCTTTATGAGGGGTAAGAGGGCGAAGAAGTGAAAGCGCTGGACATACTGGGCTATGCGTTCGCGGATTTCGCGAGCAACAAGTTCAAGACGATGATGTCCAGCCTGGGCATCATCATAGGTGTCATGGCGATAGTGGTAATGCTTACCTTAGGCGACGGCCTGTACAGCGGAGTAAGCGACCAGTTCGGCGATCTTCAGCTCGACACGATGTTCATCCTGCCTATCGACACGAGCGTCCAGCAGGGAACCATGAGCTTCTCGGTGACTATGGCCGAGAAGCCGAAGCCGCCCGCAAAGTTTACGGATAGGGACGTTAACCTGCTCCGAACAACGGAAGGTGTCAAGGAAGTACAGCCCAAGATATCCGTTAGCGGTAACGTGACCTATGGAGCGGACAGCCGAAGAGTGACCGTACAGGGAATAATACCGCAGTACGAGGACAAGATGGCCGAGAGTGTCGATAAGGGCAGGTTCCTGTCGCCATCGGATAAAAATTCCGTCATCCTTGGAAGCAAAGTGGCTAACGGCACATTCGGCAAGGTCATACGGCCGGGATCATACATCACGATATCTAACTTCTATACAGGCGAGTCGCAGACGTATACTGTAGCCGGAGTATTGAAAGAGATGAACGGCTCCATACTCACTGGCGACCCGAACAGCTATATCTACATGACCACCGAGGGCATCAAAGGGTTCAGCGACCAGGATACCTACACCGAAATATGGGTGCAGGCAGACAGCGTAGAGACTGCCACAGAGGTTGGCGACAGGGTCAGTGAGACGCTGAAGAAGTTCCACAGGAACGAAGGCTATACAGTGCTGACGCAAAAAATGTTCGCCAGTGCAATAAACCAGATCTTTGACCTTATAAAATACACTCTGGCAGGCATCGGCGCCGTATCGCTTCTCGTAGGCGGCATAGGCATCATGAACGTCATGATGCTCACAGTTAAGGAGCGTGTGAAGGAGATAGGCCTTATGAAGGCTGTCGGCGCGACCACGACTGACGTCAGGCTGATATTCCTGACCGAGTCGGCACTCCTCGGGTTCATCAGCGGCCTGATAGGCGTCGGGATAGCGGTCCTTGTGGCCGGCATAGTCGGATCGCTCGCCCAGCTGCCCATGGACGCTTCCGCGCAGAACATCCTCTTAGGCATCGCTTTCGGGCTCTTTACGACCACGATAGCGGGCGTATACCCTGCGAACCAGGCATCTAAACTAGATCCGATAGAGGCGCTCAGGACCGAATAGGTCCGGGCTCCCTCACTTATTTTTAAGAAAAGTATATTTCACATTAATGGTAGTGTATTAATGAACTACCATGAATAACCTATCGACCAGTCTTATAGAGTCTCTTAAAACCCTGGGACTGACCGAATATGAGGCTAAAGTGTACTCTGCCCTCGTATTATTCGACAGGACCGAGGTCAAGCAGGTATACGAGTACCTTGACGCCCCCAAGCCGAGCGTATACCAGAGCCTTAAGACGCTTATGGATAAAGGGCTGGTTCAGGTAGTTAACGTCAAGCCGGCCATATACAGGGCGACCCCGCCGAAGATAGCTCTTAAGCATATGATGGAGATACATAAAAATGCGGAAGAGACGGCCCTGGAAGAGCTGGAAGAGCTCGAGAGGATGAGCGTACAGACGGAAACGCCTGACGTGCTCTGGACACTTTATGGCGACGAAAGCATCGAGCACAGCATAGAAGAGCTCTTCACTAAAGCGAATATGTCGGTGAAAGCGATCCTCCCTGACACTCACCTTCACTATCTGGAACTATTAAGGGATAAGGACATCCCGGCGGACGTTATCGTATTCAGGGAGGATATGACCATCCCGGAAAAGTACGGCCTGAAACATGCGAAAGTCTATAATGCCGTCGACATCGACCTGACAGACCTGGCGCCCTTTGCGAAGTATATTTCAAATCTGCCGATACCCATGGAAAATTACAAGAAATTTTTAATGATACTGATCGATAGCGAAGAGTTCATCTACATTCCGCCTATGCCCGCTACAGTGAGGTCGGGGATAACGTCAAGGAACCCCTTCATCATCGGGCTCATCAGCCTTGTATTCCAGGCATTGCTTGACCGAACTCCCATCATATACCCGAAATAAGATTCTTTGGAATATGCCCGACGCTATTTTTCGAGACCGGATACAGTAGAGAGCATGGTCAATCAAACATTATACAGCTTGCCGATTTTTTAAACGATAGCTTCCTTCCCGGGATGATTTCCGGGGATAAACTTTTACATGATATGATAATATGTCAATGACAGTATGTCAGTGAAAAAGTATGACTGACAACACATCAGTGACACTGTGTCGGTAAAAATTTGTGACTGATAATGTGTCAATGACAGTATGTCGGAAGGATACTATAAAAGGGCCTGATAATAAAAAAAATCGGCTTAAGTATACGTCTTAATTCATAAGGCTAAGGCTGCATTTTCTGGCGTTCAAGGCCTTTTTGATCAGGTTCTCAGCCACCCACATTTTCCTGTAGCGCTCTTCCCAGTCTTTAGAGCGCTTTGCCGAATAGAATGAGTAATATAGCATCACTACCAGCATTTCTGCCGTCTCCATGGGAAAATCTACCTCAAAAAGCCCTTCTTTCATGCCTTGCTCCACCACTTTCGCCAGCAAAGGTATGATAAGGGCATTAAAATTTCTTTCAAATTTTTCATGTCTGGCAATACTGCTTTCAAAAATATATTTTTCAAGTGCATCGCCATTATTGCGTAAATTGAAGGAAAGATGGATGATCTCCTGAAGCTTATCCATCGCGTTGATGTCATTATTATCCGCCACGTTTTTCAGGGCGGACCCGTATCGTTCAAGATACCTGTATATTACGGCTTCAAGTATGTCATCCTTCGATCGGAAATAATAGTAAAAAGTACCCTGAGCCAGCCCGATTTTCTTGATTATGTCACTTGCCGACGTGTTCTCATACCCTTTTTCGAGGAATAGCTCCTCTGCGGCGTTAATATAATCCTCCCTTCTTTCTTCAGGATCCTTAGATATCCTTCCCATGCTTCTCCTTTGTATAGTGACTGACAGATTATCAATTAAACGTATATCATATAATCATATATAATTATTATTATAAAATTAATGTATAATAGTGTACTATAATGGTAGTTTTTTTATTAACTACTCTGGAAAACTATTTTATGTTTTATAAAATATATGCTTAATTATAAAGCCCCTGACCTGCGAGCGGGCATGTAATAATGTCGGATATTCAGTGCGGGATGACGGGGCTTGAGAAGGTGATCGTACATGGCATCTCAGAAGGCAAAAACGCAAAAGGTTAAAAAAACCGTGAATGACCAGGACATCTACAGCAAGATGGCGGACGAGGCGATAAATGCCCAGAACGCGGACCTGAAAGCCATAAATGCCAACAGGGGCGGAAAATTCGAGATATCACAGGCAAAGCCATACATAGACGCTGTCAATAAGATGAAGCCAGCGGGGGTGCAGAGCAAGGAAGTTTTCGACCTCCACGTCCGGTCGGTGAACAGCCACTATGAGATCCTTAAGTCCATGGCTAAGACTATCAGGCCCGAGGACGACCCGATGATAGAGCACTACCAGACACCTGCCATTCTGGAGATCCTCTATGAGGAAGACCCCAAATTCAGGAAGTCAGTAGACGTTTTCATTAATGCGATCGGAAAATCTGAGGCGTTAATAGGAAGGGAATCTGTCAGAAGGTACGGGGGATTTTACGGCCCCACATGCGTCGTTGACTTCGCGTTCGTGCCGGGAAGCACGGCCAACGTAGTCAACAGGATACTCCAGACGGTCGATATTCCCGTAGAGCATAAGAGAGCCATACTTTCGGCAAAATCATGGGGAATGGACACATCCTACGGCATCGGCGGGAAGTTCCAGTCCTCCATAGAGGAGGGCAAGACCGTCGCGAATGCGGTCAAAGATGAGATAAAGACGCTGAAGATGGTCTATGACAGCCCTATGGAAGCTCAGGGGAAACTGATGGACGAGGCAAGGCACTCGTCATTTGACGTCAGGAAGTACATGAAGCAATACATGGAAAGGATGAAGCCGGCGGTGAAAGCTGCCATGGACGCAGGAGTTTTCTATGGCAACATCGTGACAGTTCCGGCTTATTGTGTGGGCGACATCGGACATCACATATCGCAGTCCATGTATAACATGACAAAAGATGACATGGTAATGGAGATCATAAACGCGGTCTCGAAAGTAATGGAGAACACGTTAAAAGGGGCTAAAGGCAAGTTCAAGAACGAGTACTCGGTGCTCTCGGTCGCCACCGGGGCGACGGCGGCAGCCGCGACTAAGATATTGTGGATGGACGGGTTCACCACCATGATGGTCATCGACCTCCTGACCAAGAGATTCCACAACCTGGTGCTGACCAACCCCACAAGAAGCCCGGCGGCGGAGCTGCATAATGTCGACTTCATGGACATGATCGAGAGAGGAGAGCGCATACTTGACCATGAGCCCAGGGGCTCGGGCTGCACTATACAGGGAATACCTGTAGACCTGAGCCCTATCCAAAAGAACGAGGTGGTCATGAACCCGCAGAGGTACACTTACCCGGGCTGCGGGATCACCGTGAGATTCTCTGCGCTGATGAGGCTCTCGGACTTCCCATGCCTGCTGACCAGCGAGCCTGTGACTGCGACACTTATGACGAACATCATAGCGCTGCATAAGGACCAGCCTTTCTCGCCCGCAAGGGTTTGCAAGTTTTGTTCAGCAAATTATATCGACTACAAATGCGCATATTGTAACTGGAAAGAGGCCGTTTGAGGCTTCAAGTTATTTTTGGTGATATTATGGGGGAAATTAGTCTTTTAAAACGCTCACTAGCTGAGCTTATAGGCACATTTACGCTCGTGTTCCTGGGAACGGGAGCCGTCGTCACTGCCGCCCTGTTAATGGATGGCTGGATACCGCTGCTGGAAAATACCTTCAATATAGGCTTTGACATATCGTCCTGGCTTGCAATAGGCCTGACCTTTGGCCTTGCTATCGCTGTGATGGCATATGTTTTCGGCCACATTTCGGGAACTCACATCAACCCGGCCGTAACGATAGCGCTCTGGGCCACGAAAAGATTCCCGACCAATGACGCCATAGCATACATAGTCGCCCAGCTTATAGGTGCTGCACTGGCATCTTTTACCGTGTACTTCATATGGGGCACAAGGTCGCTGGATACCGGGCTTGGCGCTACGGCCATGTTTGACGGGGTCACATACCTGCAGGCTATTGTCGCAGAGACAGTGTGCACGTTCTTCCTGATGCTGGCCGTGATCGGGGTCGCAGTAGACAAAAGGGCTCCGGCAGGATGGGCGGGCCTTATCATAGGCTTGACCGTAGCTATCAGCATAGTGGCAATAGGTAACATATCAGGCGGATCGCTTAACCCTGCCCGTACTTTCGGGCCCTATCTTGCGGATTTCCTGCTTGGCGGACAGGATCTCTGGTGGCAATTCCCGATATATGCGATAGGACCGATATTGGGTGCGTTGATCGCCGCGTTCCTGTATGACTATATTGCAGGATCGAGCGCAAAATAATGGCCTGTAATGATCGAAAGATCAGGTCATTTGATTTTTTAATTTTTTAAATTTTTTTATTTAATAGCTATCACTTACTCTTTAAGCCCTGCTTACAGTAAACTTTATTATCCTTGGGAATTTAGTAGTATTTTATAAAACTACTAATGGTCTTAGAAGTTATCATATAAAGTGATAGTATGAGCTTGAACCCGTTCGTATCGGCCGTAATAGCATTTATATACGCATTAAAGGGAAGGCTGCATTTCCCAAAAGAAAGGATAGGCGATACTGTCGTAATGGATGATGGTGTAAGGTTCACTATATTCAGGCAGGTAATAGTCGACCCTGAAAAAAGCCGATCCCGATCTCCGGGAGCTACCTTTATCGTAAGGTTCCATGTCGCCGGCATGAAGCCTGAACAAAATAAGAAGTTTTCCTGGATACCGATGTTCTTCATTTTAGGGCTTCCCGGTTTCAGGTCGAAGCTATGGACGCTGGACGAGAGCACGGGCGACTTTCAGGGAATATATGAATGGGACACGGTGAAGGATGCGGAGAATTATGCGGGCTCGTTCGCAATGAGATTCATGACGGGGAGGTCGACCCCCGGTTCTGTGAGCTACAGGATCATTCCAAAGTGAGGGGATAGAGATGTTAAGGCAGGAGCTGAAAACAAAAATATCGGATACAAAAAATGATCAAGGGTACATCATAGATTGTTCGGGACTTAGTATGAAATTCGGGAATATAACGGCACTGAACGGCATCGACCTGAAGATCGAGTACGGAGAGAACTACGGCCTTCTGGGCCCTAACGGAGCTGGTAAGACAACGCTGATAAGGATACTGTGCGGGCTGCTAAAGCCCACTTCGGGCTCCGCCGTAGTGCTCGGGCGGAACATGCCGGACCGGGCCAATAACTATCATATCGGGTACATGACGCAGATGGACGCGCTCTATAATGACCTCAGCATCCGAGAAAATATCAGGTTTTTCGCCTCGCTGTACGGACTTAAAGGAAAGAAGAGGGAAGACAGGATCGATGAGGTGCTGGACATAATAAGGCTTAAGGACAGGCAGGACAGCATCGTCGCCACTCTTTCCGGAGGGATGAGGAAGCGGGCGTCAATGGCATGCGTGCTGGTGCACAGGCCAAAGCTGCTATTCCTTGACGAGCCCACAGTGGGCGTCGACCCGAAGCTGAGATGCGAGCTATGGAAGTATTTCCATGAGCTTAACGACGAGGGAGTTACGCTGATAGTCTCCACCCATATCATGGACGAGGCCGAACACTGCAACAGGCTTGCGTTCATAAGCGACGGCAGGAAGCTCATCGAAGGCACTCCCGCGGAATTGAAAGAATACACCAGATGCGATAACCTTGAAAAATCATTCCTGTATTTCTCGGAGGGAGAGCATGGACGCGCTTAGGATAATCTCTCTGGCAGTAAGGATCGTCACTCAGTGCGTCAGGGACAGAAGGACGATGGCGCTGATAATAATTGTGCCGTCGCTGGTGATGGCTCTCCTGGGATACTTCTTTGCCACTGATGTCACAGGCGATATCGTGCTGGGCATCGTGGACGAGGACCAGGGCATGGGAGGCATCAAGCTGTCTACCATGATAGCGGACGAGCTGAGAACTTATAGTAACATCACTGTCGTAAGTGTCGATGCAGCCGACGCGGACCGCCTCATAAAGGACAAAGAGATCGACGGTGCCGTGTTTTTCAGTAAGGATTTCACATCTGACACGATGGTCTCTAAAAAGCTGGACATGGATATACTGACGGAGGGAGTCGATCAGGCTAGGTCGATGGCGATCTCCATGTCAGTTCACAACGCGACGATAAGCACCATAGCCAAAGTGACGCAGAAGGGCGAGGAAGGGCTTCAGGTGAACGTCAACTCTGCCGTGAAGTATGCGGACGGATACAGCATGCTGGACCTGTTCGCCCCGTATCTTTTAGGGCTGATCGCGTTCTTCTTCGTGTTCATGTTCACGGGAGTGACATTCCTTCGCGAAAGGTCTTTCGGGACGTTTGAAAGGCTGCTGGTATCGCCGATAACCCGGTCGGAGATCATTCTCGGATATATGCTGGGCTTTAGCGTATTCGCCTTCATACAGTCGATAATAATACTCCTGTTCGCCATATTCGTGCTGAACGTGAAGATAGCAGGGGACGTATACTCTGTCATCGCTCTGCAGCTATTACTTACCATAGTCGGTGTGAACCTGGGCATACTATGCTCGTCCTTCGCAAAGAACGAGCTGCAGGCTGTACAGTTCATTCCCCTGTTCATCATACCGCAGGTTTTCCTTGACGGCATGTTCTGGCCGATATCGACTCTGCCGGAATACTTGCAGGTGTTCTCTTACATCATGCCGCTGACATACGCGAACGATGCGCTGCAGAACATTATGGTAAGAGGCTACAGTCTTGGAGACGTATGGCTGGACATAGCCGTACTGATAGTGATGGCCCTGGTAGTGGTCGTGCTGTCGACGCTGAGCCTGAATAAACAGTTACAATAGAGGCCTGATGAATAGGCCTCCGGGTTTTTATTTTCCAGATTTTTATAATGATGTTTTTACGTTGTTTCCTTCGGATGGCAGGTAGACACTAATTTCATAAAAACACAGAAACACAAAAAAAATCAGATAAATTAAAAATAGATAATTGAGGGAAAACCCCCCTCAATCTTATTTACGCGTATACCGTCGACGGTGCAGGAGGCTCTGTCGAAGTCTCTTTGTGCATGACCTTGTCTATGGCCTTGTTGAAGTCTTCCATGCTGACCGACTTGCTGCGGCGCCTTATGGCGAACATTCCGGCCTCTGTGACTATTGCCTTTATGTCCGCACCGCTGGTGCCTTCGGTCTGCTTGACGACCTCTTCAAGGTTCACGTCTTCATCCATTGTCATCTTCCTGGTGTGTATCTTGAAGATCGAATCCCTGCCTTTCTCATCAGGCAGCGAGACCTCAATGATACGGTCGAACCTGCCAGGCCTCAGTATGGCCGGGTCAAGCATGTCTATCCTGTTGGTCGCGGCCATGATACGGACGTTGCCGCGGTCGGTGAAGCCGTCAAGCTCGGCGAGAAGCTGCATCATGGTCCTGTTGACCTCTGCGCTTCCGGTGGTGCCGTCGTGCGTCCTTCTTCCGCCGACTGCGTCAAGCTCGTCTATGAATATTATACTGGGTGCCTTGTCGCGGGCCATCTGGAACAGGTCACGGACCAGCTGTGCGCCTTCTCCGATGAACTTATGAACAAGCTCTGAGCCTGACATCCTGATGAACGTCGCGTTAGCGCGGCGTGCGACAGCCTTCGCGAGCAGCGTCTTGCCGGTTCCCGGAGGGCCGTACAGCATTACGCCCTTTGGAGGCTCTATGCCGACGCTCTCGAACAGTTCGGGCTCGGTAAGAGGCAGCTCGACTGTCTCGATGATCTCCTGTATCTCTTCGTCAAGGCCGCCTATGTCCGCATAATCCACGTTCGGGGCCTCTATGACTTCCATGACCCTGGCGCGGACATCGGCAGGCTTCTCAAGTATCTTTACTATCGCAAGAGAGTTGTTCACCGCTACGCGGGTGCCGAGAGCCAGCTTTTGCAGGATCTCCTCGGACGGTTTCGTCAATACTTCCTGGTTATTGCCATGCTGCCTCAGGATCACGGTACCGCCGTCCGATATCTCGATAACGCTCGCAATGAATAAAGGAGTCCTGCGCAGGTGAGCGTTCTCCTGCTGAAGTCTCTGGATCTCCTTCAGATTATTGTTATTGATAATGGTCGATTCCAGCAGCCTTGATTTCAGCTCCTCATACTGAAGCTTTACTAATTCAAGCTCCTCCTGGACCGACTGTTTTTCCTTCTCGACCGACTGAAGCTTCTCAGTCATTGGCTCGGGGAAAGAGTCAGGTGAAGAATCTGTTTTCGACATACAATTCACAGATAATGTGGCATCGTATAAAATCTTTTTTGGTTAAATTATTTAATTACCGGATTTATAGCGGAATATCTGTACAGCAAATAGTTTTTTTGATCTGTGACTGTGCGATACGTATACAATTGTAAACATTGGTTATCCCGTGCTTAAGCACGTCACCCTGTCCGGCCTTCCAGTAAGCCGCCATGCAAGACCTTACGTCACCGCTCAGCTCTGCGTCAGGCTTTCTTATCAGCCCGTAAAAGCTCTCGACATAATCGAGCTCCGGAGAGGGCAGGTTCATCTTGCTCTTAACGTACGAGCATGTGTCGTGCTCCCTGAATTTCAATAGCGCTCGCTTCAACCCCGGGTAAACTTCCGGGTGGTTATCGCGCACCCTTAAGAGCATATACGGGATGTCAAACCCGTCGTCAAGTGACTTGCCGCACCCGTAATGTGTGACGAGAGTGCCGCCCTCGAACATGTCCAGGTATGTATAAAAGTTCTTGATGACCTGGCCTTCCTCGAATATTGACGGGTCGCTGGCGACGAATAATTTCGTGTAGACCTTACTGATCGAGCTTAATCCGGTAGTATGAGCAGCGGCAATTAAACATATCGGGTCCTCAGGCTCGCCGGGATATTCCTCTTCTGAAAAAGATAATACGTCCAGAGCGACAAGCACTCCCCCGAGATAGCTTTCGGATATTTTCAACGGGTCTATCTCGAACTGAAAGCTCTCGCTCATAGGTAGACGTTTAGGGCTTGCATAGATATAAATCTCTGTGTTAAGAGCTAAATGAAAGTAATCTGTGCTATTTGTCTTTTAATTTAATACAAAATATTTACATGATGCGTTTTCATCCCAAAGGCTCAAAGATTAACTCAAAGACTAAAAGTTACTTTTAAAAAATCTTTGAGATCTTTGAGAAGCCCTTTGAGCCTTTGGGATGAAAATGCATTATATCCGCGTACAGCGTATAACATCAGAATAATTCAACCATCAGAAACAAAAGACATACTGCGATAATTAAGGAAAAAAGTCGAAAAGATAAATTAAAAACTGGCGTAAAAAGGTGAGAAAGTTAAAGTGGAAATTTACTTTAACTTGTCAGTTAATGACCTGAGCTTCTGGATGTTCTCGAGGTGGAGCTGCGCCTCTACCCTCTTGCGCTCTTCGAGCGTGGAAATGATATCAGTTATGCTGGTCGAAAGCTTGTAGCACTTTAACGGCCTGCCCTTACCCTCTTTCTTGATCTCCCTCTCGTCGATCCATCCCTGGTCGCGTAGCTCTCTCATGACGATGCTGACTTCAGGCTGCCTGAGGTCTGCGCCGAGCTCTATGTCGCGGCTGATGGTCTCATCGACGTTTGCAAGGTAAACGAGGGTTTTTGCGACATTCCTCTTTAAACCTACATTGACTAAAGTTTCAACGAATTCCTTATCTTTCTCATCAAGTACTGGTACTGTAAGTTTTTTCATCCATATCCACCTCGATTCGTAAATTATTTCTGTATCAGAATAATTTTTTTATATATGTTTTGACGATTGATAAATAAACAATCGTTATTATATATACTTTACCCTTATAAGCACGATTATAAAATTATACTTGAATATAATTTCTAAGTGCTGAACTTAATACCCAACCGATTATATATAAGCTTTACTGTTTTTAGATATATATTAATCGTTTTCAAAAGTGAAACCACAGAAGGGAGAACGATATAATTTATTGTTTTGATAACTAAGATTGATATAATAATGCGCAAATTTCATATTATTTTATTGTTTATTTAAAAATGAAATGGCATGAAAAACGCATGTTTTTTCTTCAGTGAGGATTTTTTGAAACACGGCTACAGTGACCACATTGAGAGTAAAGAGAGACTTGAGAGTGTGATGGGCGATTTACATTATAATATTTTAAATGATATTATTGATTTTATTAATCCTCATTCAGCATCTGAAGAAGAGATCATGCTGGTGCACGACCCTGATTATGTTAAATATATTATTGATTTTAAAGAAGGGATGCTGGACATCGATACCATAATGAGCCCCGGTTCGCTTAATGCAGCCCTTAAAGCTGCAGGCGCTGCGATTGACGGCGTGAGAGAGGCGAAAAGGGGAAGAAAATTAAGCTATGGTCTTGTCAGGCCGCCAGGCCACCATGCCATGCCTGACAGGGCGATGGGCTTTTGCATATTTAATAATGTGGCCATAGGGACGGCATACGCATTATCCTCCGGCTATAAAAGAGTGCTTATCGTTGACTGGGACGTCCATCACGGGAACGGCACAGAGAATATGTTTTACGACAATCCTGACGTGCTGTATTTTTCAGTCCACCAGTACCCGTTCTACCCGGGGACCGGCCATTATTCGGATGTGGGTGCTGGCGACGGAGAAGGATTTAACGTGAACGTCCCGTTCTCTCCAGGTTCGACCGATGCTGATTATGCTTCCGCGTTTGACAGGCTGCTGATCCCCGTATCGAAAGAGTTCAAGCCTGACCTGATCATGGTATCTGCCGGCTACGACACCCATTATGATGATCCGCTTGGCAGCATGAAAATGACAGAAGCCGGATTCCATATGATGGCATCAAAGGTGAAAGAGATAAGTGACATGTTTAACGCCGGTATAGTAGCCATGCTTGAAGGCGGATATTCGCTTAAGCACTTACCCTCCTCGGTGGAGGCATCAATTTTAGGCTTCCTCGGAAAAGGAGGGGGACTGAAGATAGATAATAAGGTCACGAAGGCTGCTATGGATAATATAGATAAGGCCATCGACGTACAAAAAAATTACTGGAAAAGCTTAAGGCCTTATCAGCTCGCGTAAAAATTTTCCCAGGTCATCTCCGAGGCACAGTATTTCCTCATTGGTCACGACGTCGAACTTCTCCCTGATAGACCCGGCCACGTTCTTGCCAAGGCCGCAGGTCAGCAGTTTTGCCCTGATCAGGTCTATGGCTCCTGTATACCTTCTCGGTATGTCCACTACGTACCTGTAACCCAGGATGTATGCGTCAGGATATTTTTCCAGGAATTTCAGAGAGTGTTCCTTTTCATCCACCGGCGGGCCAATATGCCGCTCTATGTCGGGAAGCTCCCATACGAGCATCTCGAGGATTATGGCGCATTTATCCATATCCGACCATGCGCCGCTCCTGTAAACCTTAAACTCGTGACGCTCGAGCAGCCCGACCACAGATTCCTCAACCCTTCTGAGCTGAGGGTACAGCGTATCTTCTACTATGTCGGGAGAGTCAAAAGTGACCGCAACAAGAAGAGTGCCCCTCTTCTTTAATAATTCCTTAAGTTCTTCATCATCTATCGGTTCTATTCCCGGAGGGAAGAACATATCCATAGAAGGGGATTTGAGGAACCTTCTGCAAGCGTCTATGAACTCGAAGAACTTTTGCTCAGAGAGCGCCGCCGCCACGTTCCTCTTCGGGTCAACAGGATCGATCACTATCAGAGGCTCCGGATGCTCTACAAAGTGGTCCATATGGTCATTTACGTCGATGACATATCCTCTTCTTAAGTTCGCGCCGCTCTTTATCACGTTCATGAACGAGCCATAATATATGACGAGAAGCTCACACAGATACCCCGAAAACCCCTGGGTCTTCAGTTCAGAGCCATATACTCCCGCTCCCCTTGTGAATTGTTTTAAGAGGCGTGCGTCGTCACATAGCTCACCGATATGCGACTGTACGTAACGGTTATGGAAAGGGCTCCTGTCTACGGCTGACTGGATACGTGAAGAGTCGCTGACCCTGTAACACGGGACCAGGTCAATATCTACTCCTTCGAATACCGTCTTGATGTACGGATGCTCGGCATACTTTTCCACACAATGGTCCGAGACCGTCCTCGCAAGCTTCAGCCCGTACTCTTCGAGCTTTTCCCTGGGCGTCTCCGGCGGGAACATCAGGAATATGTCGATGTCCTTAGTGCCTTTCAGCCATGTGTTCCTTGCTGTGGAGCCGACATGTACTGCATATACGTCAAGCCCCATATTTTTCGCGTTGGTATCCAGTATTTTTATTATATCCCTTGCTACCGCCCTGAGTGTCTCCGCATCCTCTTCGTCGGGCTTGATGCCGGAAAGCGCCTCCCCGAGTATCTCTTCAGTGCTCAAAGGCGTATCTCCTTTACCACATCATACCGGGGTCCTTTTGGGCTGAGAGTGCTTTTCATAAGATATATGCTGTCAACCATCATGTCTCCCGCGTAAAAGTCCTTATGCTTTTCGAAAAATTTCGGGAGCCTTTGTTTTATTTCCAGCGAAGGCATCTTTACCCTTGCTATGGTGACATGGGGCTCAAAGCGCCCCTCGCGCTCAAACCCTATTTCGGCCATAGCATCCTCCACCTGGCGGTTAAGCTCCACAAAATCGCCTTCAGCGCCTATCCAGATGACGCGCGGGTTCTTTGTTCCGGGAAAGCTTCCGAGCGAGCTGAACTTTGCCTGAAAAGGAGCGACGCTTACCTTTTTCAAAGCTTTCTCGATATCGTCGACTCTGTACTCTTCCACGTTCCCCAGGAATTTCAACGTGATGTGCACAAGCTCCGGTTCTACCGGCTTAATTCCCTTGATGCTGAGCTCTTCTTTTAGCTCTCCGATCTTTTCCCTGATCTTATCGTCAAGGTTGACCGCAATAAAAGTCCGGATCATAGTTAATATCCTGTGTCGCGCCAATACGAAAAAAACTTATCGGATTATATTCGCATTTCGAGGAATTCGAGCAGCCTGTTGCACGGCATCGCGTTCAATACCCTTGACTTTGGCGCCCATCCCCTTCTTGCATTCCCCACACCGTATTCCAAGAAATCAAGCTCGGTCAGCGAATGGGAGTCCGTATCGATGCAGACCATGGCTCCTGCGTCCATGGCTTTCTTAACGTTCTCATCGCTAAGATCGAGCCTGTCAGGGTATGAATTGACCTCGAGAACCTTCCCGTGATCGATGGCTGCTTCTATCACCCTATCGATGTCTATCATGGTCGGGCCTCTGCGGCCAAGTATCCGGGAGGTCGGATGTGCGAGCACTGTCAGATACTCGTTCTCGAACGCTTTCAGCACTCTTTGAGTGATGACCTCCGGCTCCTGGCGAAGGCTAACATGTATGGAGCCTATGACGATGTCAAGCTCCTCAAGTACCGAGTCAGGCAGGTCAAGGCTCCCGTCCGCCTTTATGTCCACCTCGCAGCCCTTTAGTATCGTGAAATCCTCCATAGTATCGTTAAGCCGGTCTATCTCGGCCATCTGTTCCCTGAGCCTCCCGGCGCTCAGGCCGTTCGCTACTGTCAATGATACCGAGTGGTCACATATGGCGACATACTCATAGCCTCTCGCCCGGGCGGCCATCGCTATGTCCTGAATGCTGTTGGCGCCGTCGCTCCATGCCGAATGCACATGAAGGTCACCCTTAATGTCGGATAGCTCGATCAGGTCGGGAAGGCCATAATTCAGGGCCGCCTCTATCTCACCTTTTCCTTCGCGCAGCTCCGGGGAGATGTATTCCAGCTCTAAGGAGCCGTAGAGCGCTTTTTCTTGCAGGAACTGCATCCTTTGTGCTGTGACTGCATTTATATACCCGGTATTGTCCAGTTCGATGCCCTTTTTTGTCGCATGTTCCGTCAGTGCCTGAAGATGGCCTTTTGAGCCGGTGGCGAAGACCATATGAAGGCCCCAGTCCTCTCCGTCGACGACATTTATCGTAGCCTCTACCCTGTATATCGTAATTATCCGTGCGGAATTTGCGCCGCGCTCCTTGACGATGCTGGTGATAGGCATATTACAAAAGTGGTCGATAACGACCTTTGGATCGGATGAAGCGGCTAAAAAGTTGACGTCCCTGACCATCGTTGCCCTGCGCCTTAAGCTTCCCGCCAGTTCCAGCCGTTCTATAGCGTCACAATCCTTAAGGTATCCTCCTATTTCGGACGCGACCGCCAGTCCCCTGAAAATGGGGATACGCAGCTCTTCGCGCATTTTCTGATAACTATCTATAGATTCTAGGATCCTCTTTTCGATCTTTTCGCCCATCCCCCGGATATTTCTTATCCTGCGCTCCCGGGCAGCCTTTCTGAACTCGCTGATAGTCGTGGCCCCCAGAACCTTATGTATCTTGACCGCCGCTTTTCTGCCGATACCCGGCACGCTCATAACATCATAAAGCTCCGGGGGGATTTCTTTTTTTAAGTCTTCATAGAACTGGCATCTCCCCGTCGATAAAAGCTCATTTATAAGCCCCTCTATGCTCCTGCCCACCCCCGGGATCTCCTGCAACCTTCCCTCGCGGTAAAGATCGTTAATATCCCGGTCCAGGCTGGCAATACTCTGCGAGGCTTTTCTATACGCCCTTATCTTGTAGCTGTCCTCGCCTTCGAGCTCCTGCAGCCTCGAAATATCCAGGAGCATAGATGCTACCTGTTCGTTGTCCATACTCAAGCCTCACGTCTTCTCTCTCCGGCATTCGAGACGGTGATCGCTTTTACGCCATCTACGGGACAATTAAGCTCACAGGCCCCGCACCCGACACATACTTCGGGTATCACCCTCGGGCGCAGGTTCTTAACACCTTTTATCGCGTCCACCGGGCAGACCTCCGAGCATATCAGACACTTCAAATTATCCTTCCATGCGATGCATTTTTCCGTATCGACCGAAGCAGTCCCTATCTTTATTTTTTCCTCCGGGACACTTATAATCGCGCCAGTCGGGCAAACAGTACCGCAGGCACCGCACCTTTCGCATTTGCCTGTGCTGAAATCAAGCACAGGGGTATAATACCTGTCAATGCCCGCATCGAGCCCGGCCGGCCTTATGACATTCCCGAGACATACTCTGGCGCAGCTCTCACATCTTGTGCAGGCTGCGTTAAAGCTATACTCGACCAGCGAGCCCGGCGGCCTTATTATCGGTTTCCCGGATGATGATGCGGCGACAGCGCCTTTAGATACGGCGAACAGCCCGAGGGCGGCCCCGGCTGCCAGCAGGGAGCGCCTTGACGTCGAGAAGCTCGAGATCGACGGGACTGACGCTGAGAAGCTTATCGCGTCTTTCGGGCAGACACGCTCGCACACAAGGCACTTTGTGCACGCCGTCGCATCCCATTTCATCTCACCGGAGATCGCTCCCGTCGGGCATTCCCGGTGGCATTTTTTGCACTTTATACAATCCTCGTTGATCTTTAGCCCGAACGGGGAGATCAAAGATGCCGCCCCTATTATCGCTCCTGTGGGGCATATAGCCCTGCACCAGAATCGGGGGGCTATGACGATAGAAGCGGCCAGTAAAAGCAATATTATGATCGGTATCCCGGCTGATGACCATATCATGTGAAGGGATCTCTGGAGGATCACGAAAGGATCAAGTATCGAAAGCGCTTCAAGCGTGAATAAAGCTGATATTAGTACAGCGGCCAGTATCCCGTACTGGAGGTACCCGAAACGGGCCCTGGTCTGCCTCCTCTTGATGATCTTTGAAAATATGCCCGAGAACGCGCCGGACACATCCACCAGGAAGCCCACCGGGCATATCCATCCGCAAAATACTCTGCCAAGGACCATGCTCCCGGCCAGGAGCGCTATCACAGGCAGAAGGGCCGGTATCCACGCCCCGCGATAAAAGATGATAGACGTCAGCGCAACGAGCGGGTCTGATGACAGGAAGATATTGTCGACGGGCATCGAGACCGGATAGTCAAGGTTAAGGAACAGATATACCGCCGCTATGAAAAACGCTAATTGTACGGCTGTCCTCAGGTAAGGTATTCTTGATAGTCTTAAGATCATCACACCCTTATGATGTCCACTTTGCTAAGGTCATACTCGCCCAGGCCCATATCGTATGCGGCCTTGATATGGCCTATGTCCCCGCCTTTCAGGTCAAGAAGGGATGCGGAATACGAGTCGACGGCAACAGGGTCTTTACCCACTATAAGAGTATTAGGATACGATATGATACTTGAACTTGTGCCTCTAGGGCCGCCTGTCTTCATTACTCGGTAGGCGTCAGCTATGTTAAGGTCAGGGCGTATGAAGCCGGCAAGCTCGGCAATGTTAACGTCAAGGCCGTAGTGGAACACGCCACGGTCATAAATGACTCCCATAAGATTTTTCATGCTCGCGGTCATCGTGGACATGTTGTGGCTTTTAATGACAGGGATGTTGATGAACGTGTCAGCCTCAAGAAGCACGTTCGCCAGATGGACTTTCTTGATCTTAGAGCCGTTCATATCCTTTTCCGTATATTCGGTATTCTTATTCTTGGGCGATACGGCCTTGAACCCGGCTTTATCCAGCGCCGCCTGAATACCGCTGCGCTCCAGGCACAGGGTCGGATTATCAAGCGTGTTATCTATGACGACGACCTCTTTAGCTCCCGCATCCTTACAATGCTGCATAATTCGCACCAGCACGTCAGGATGGTTACAGGTAGCGTCTTTCACCGACTTAGCAAAGGAGTAGTTCGCCTTCATCACTACCCTGTCGCCCGGGCTGATAATGCCGGACAGGCCTCCGAACGCGTCCAGCGCCCTGTCAACAAGCGTTATAGGATCCGGGTCAACCGCAACTACCATATCTCCCTTTACCGGCGATACAGTAGGTCTGATCGTCGGCGACAGCGTAGGGCCTGTCTGGTCAGCTCCTACACAGCCGGTAATGCCTGCCGCGGCCATAACAGCGGCAGTCCCGGTCGCCTTCAGGAAATCACGCCTGCTGATCCCATTCTCCAAAACTCTTTTTGCCCATCTTCCGGTCATATTAGCCCTTAATTTTTTTATAAGGATATATTATATAATTACTTTCTCATGCGCCTGGTATTCCAGTATAAATAACATCTACGGATTGATCTGTAGCTTAAGCAACCGATTTATATTATATTACGCCAATTACTTTTACATCCTGGAAAATTTAGAGTGAATGAGAGCAAAATGGGCATATAAATAAAATATATAGTGAAATTAAATAACCGGAGAAAGTTTATATCGTTTGGGGATAGTTGAGGATTTTAATATGTTTGGACTGGAAGCCATCGTGGCAGACATCACTAACTGGATATGTAATGTCATTGGAAGTATGGGATACCTTGGCGTATTTATCCTCATGACAATAGAAAGCGCTGGAATACCGGTCCCCAGCGAAGTGATCATGACATACGGCGGCTTCATGGCCTCCGAGGGCAAGGTAAACGTCCTGCTCGTCGCCCTGGTAGGAACATTAGGCACAGGCCTCGGCTCTACGATAGGCTATGCGATCGGGTACTGGGGAGGAAAGCCCGTAGTGGACAAGTACGGCAAGTTCATAGGCATCACCCCGCAGAAGATGCTCTGGGCCGAGAGATGGTTCTGCAAATATGGCGAATCGGCATGCATATATACGAGACTTCTGCCGGTAGTCCGCACCATAGTAAATGTCCCTGCAGGCCTTCTTGGAATGAACTTTTACAAGTTCATCGTGTACAGTATGATAGGAGCTTTCCCCTGGTGTTTCATCCTGGCATACATAGGGTTCTTACTGGGCGAGAACTGGGAATCCATTATGGGAATGACGCATATCTTTTCATATGCGATCGGAGGGATCGCGGGAGTCATATTGCTCGGGGCGATCATCCTGTACATTCTGATAAGACAGGGAATAGTGAAAAGGGCAACGGTGGAGAAATATCTTTCTTTCATACTCCACGTTTAAAATTTGAATATAACTTATTCATTTATAAATAATATAATAAAATTTTTTATTATAAAGAAAAAGTATATATGCGAATTCACCATTCTAATTTTTACATGGAAGATGAGAATAGCCATCTTAAAGTAGTCCAGATAGATGACAGCGGCATAGGTTCGCCCGTCGGAGGGGCCGCGATAGGGGCTTTCGACGTGGAAACAGGCATTTTTAAACATAAGTTCGTCGACGTCGAGTATTTTCAGGATGGCTTATACAAGCACAAGGAATATCAAAACCGTGTGGTTGACATCGTCCAGGAGCTCTTTGAAGAGATGGGCATAACTAAAGAGACCCACATGGTGGAGATCTGTTCCGGGCATATTTTTGATAACGTCAGGCTATGGCTTGACGATAATGAATATGCATGGATGTCGGTAAAGATAGAGGACCCGCTGCAGTTCATGATCGAGGACGCTTTCAGCGATTATCTTGTCAGCATCGGTGTACCCGAAAAGATCCGCCAGATAGAGGTGGGCCGCGACCAGTTCATGTATCTTTTCAACTGGGTGAAAAACGACCCGGACGCCCGTGTCAAATACTGCAAGACGAACGGCCAGAAATGGAAGACTAAATGGTCCCACAGGCTATATGAAAAACCACGCGCACGCGTATGATCATCATTTTTTAATTGATTTATGCCTAAAGTAAGGCTATAGATATCTCATTTTATACATGACGACAAAAAAGATTGCGCATGTTAACCACGAAGGCAACTAAGGACACGGCTTTTTTCACAACAAAGCGCACAAAGGAGCACAAGGGTACACTAGCTTTCACCACGAAGGGCGCGAAGGGCGCGAAGGTTCACAAAGGACTTCTTTTTAAATGTTATCATATTTTAAAAAAAAATTTGTGGACCTTAATCGCCTTCGTGCGCTTTGTGGTGGAAGCTAGTGGACCTTCGTAGCCTTTGTGCGCTTCGTGGTGAAAGCTAGTGGACGTTCGTAGCCTTTGTGTTTAAGTTTGATCAATTATGAATTGACGAATACATAAAAAACTCACAGTACGGAGAATAGATGACATTGTAGATACATCTTATACAGGCAAGAAGAATAAAACCCTGCGATGAAAATTTTTACATACGCAAAACATCCGTCGCTGTGTATAAAATAAATGTCCGGTCAGGAAGCCGGACATTTACTTAGAGGTATGCTAAGGCACCATAAGGTGAATATCCGTATGGTGTGAACCCTACTCCATAGTTTGCGACTGCCCCCGCTCCCGGATATGCGCCGTAAGGCGTCACGCCCGGATGCGAATAGAAACTCTCTACCACGTTAGTTTGCGGTGGCACGAATGTCCCTCCGACAGAGCTCGCCTCATATGTGCGGGTAAACCCTCCCGAGGATACGAGCGGTGTCGCGATCGGAGCTACGACAGGAGCGGCTAAAGGCGCCACTGCAGGAGCTGCTAGCGGAGCGCATCCGAAAGCAGGATCGACCCCGGTAGTGATCGGAGCTGCTGCATATCCGGTAGTCGGCACTGCCGTATACGGAGATGCGACTGGAGCGACACCATATCCTGAGACAGGAGCGGCTGCCGGCATAACATCCTGTACAATAGCTGGCTGTTCCGCCTGGACATTATCTGTCGCGACGACATTCTGTTCCATGGGAGCGACACCCACGGGCTGGATAACCTGAGCGGAAGATGCTCCGGGATATCCAACATATTGTGCTGCCGCAAAAGTCGACGCGAACGCGAACAATGCCAGAGCTGATAGGGCAAATATAATATGTCTTTTAGTAATTAGCATCCAATTCCCCCCTTCCAAATATATTACATAAAGCTGATAAATAAAACATTATTCTGTTAATAATAGCGAATAATCACCAAAAACCAAAAATTAAGCAACAATGGGTTTTATTTGTTATGTAAGGGTTTTAGGACAAAAACCTTTTTAGTGGATTAATTCCTATACGGGGCCCATCATCCGGATCATGAGATGATAGCATGTATGCGCTGTCAGAAAAAAATGTCAATAAAGGAACTTTCTTATGGTTGATCATCGGCCTCTTCGTCGCTAACGCATTTTGGGGCGCTTCGGCCGTCGCCATAAAAGAGGCATATGTACAGTTAACGACCATTGAAATAGTGTTTTTAAGGTTCGCGATAGCCACCCCTATACTTATCGCCGCCACTGTGCTGTGGAAAGGGACAGGGTCGCTTAAAGTAAACATAAAGGATATACCGCAGCTTGTGCTGATATCCATAATAGGCATATCTTTAGGGTTTTTCCTTCAGGTGCTCTCGCTGGATTTTACCACCGCGACGAACTTTACGCTGATATTTAACCTTTCGACGTTCTTCATATTGTTCTTCTCGGCTGTGATGCTGGGAGAAAAACTGACCGGGAATAAGATCCTGGGGGCTGTAGTCGCTTTTATCGGCCTGGCAATTATAGTGTTGAACGGCAGGTTCGAGCTCTCTGCCAACTTATTAGGAGACGGCATAGCCCTGGCGAGCGCCGCTGCCTGGGGATTATATTCCGTGTTAGGCAAGCGCATGAACGAGAGATACTCGACCCTGACCGTCCTTGTCTACGTGTTCCTGTTCGGGTCCCTCGAGCTATTGCCATTCTACCTGATGTCCCCGCAAACGTCCCCGATATCTTTCACCGGGCTAACGTGGGTCTCTCTGGGTTTCCTTACTATATGCTGCTCAATAATTTCATTCCTTGTGTATAACTACGGCCTGGAGAAACTATCAGCCTCGACCGTTGCCGTATTCATATACGTGATGCCGCTTTCGGGAGTGTTTTTGGCGATTTTGATCCTCGGAGAGCCTTTGACCGTTTTCACGATACTTGGAGCTGCCCTGATAATTTTCGGCATGTATCAGGCCGAGCGAAAGGAGCCCGATAAATACGGGGTGAAAAAAACAGAGCTAACGATACCTCAAAAACCATAAAACAGGCAAATATAAGCCTGTTTTTTACCGGAAGAGATTTAATCATATCAGGATATGCCACAACTCATATGCAGGATGGTTCGATGCGGTATGGATCCATCTCACCATAGAGCGAGGAGCATGGCATGTTTAAAAACGCGGAGTGGAAAGAAAGGGCTGACAGCCCGTTATTTTTATTTCTCGGGTTGATAATCGTCAATATTCTATGGGGAGCATCTTCCATCGCCGGACGGCAGGCACTGCTTCAACTATCGACTATAGAGATAGTCACTATCAGGTTCGCGATAGCGTCGTTGTTTTTACTTATACTTACTATACTCTGGAAAGGCATATCAGAGCTTAAAGTGGACGTTAAAGACCTGCCTGTCCTTGCATTCTTATCGATAGCCGGCGTGTCGCTTCAATTCGTGCTGCAGCTATCGTCGATCAATTATACAACGGTGACCAACTTCTCGTTACTGTTCAACCTTTCCACGTTTTTCATAATGATACTCGGAGCGATGCTGCTGAAAGAAAGGCTCAGCAATAAAAAACTGCTTGGCGCCGGCGTCGCGTTCGGAGGAGTGGCGCTAATAGTCTCGGGAGGAGGGCTGGAGTTCTCTTCATCCCACTTTTTCGGGGACATCATAGGGCTGTCGAGCGCGGCTATCTGGGCCGTTTACACGATAGCGGCCAAAAAGGTCAGCGGAAAATATTCACTGCTCACTATCATGAACTACACGTTCATCCTCGGCGTGGCCGGCCTGATACCCTTCTATGTTTACATGACGCCGATGACCCCGCTGACACAGGTCACATCGGCCTCCTGGGCGTCCATACTGTTCCTGGCGATACTGTGTTCGGTCGTGGCATTCCTGATATACAACCAGGGCCTTTCCAGGCTTAAAGCGTCTGACGTGGCGATGACGATATACATCACGCCGCTATCGGGCGTGCTGCTGGCGGCGCTCATTCTGGGGGAGAGCATGACGCTGTTCACGCTCATCGGTGCCGCGCTCATACTGGCAGGCATGTACGCCACCGGGGAAAGACCCGGAGCAGCTGATGGAAGAGTGCCGGTGATGCATGGCGGCAAAGCTGGAGCGGAGACTGATGCCAATGGATAGATTTATTTTTTAAATGCCCTATTCTGATTGAAAATGTCGACTGATAAAGAGTATATTGATCCGACCCATTCGCTCGGGTATGCTTTCGAGAAACATGTTATCGGGCTGTTCGGGAAGGACTTTAAGGTCATAAAATGGATCCTGGACGGCGCAGGACACACAAGAGAAGAAATTGATTTCAACCCTGACATCACGGTAGAGCATCTGCCTACCGGGGACGTTATCGGCATAGAATGCAAGTTCCGTTCCACCCTTTACAACGGCTCTATCTCATGGGCAAAGGAATACCAGCTGGCTAAATATGACAGGTATAAGGAAAGGACAGGAAACCCTGTTTTTGTCATCATAGGGCTCGGTGGGACGCCTGAAAAGCCCGAGGTCATGTACTGCCTGCCGCTGTGGAAGGCAAAATACAACATACTCGATACCCGTGAGCTAAAAAGATACAGGCGTGACAGCAGGAAAAAATTTTCCTGGGATGGAAAGTCCGGCGAACTGAGATGACCGGATCGAGCAGAATCGATACATATAACGTATTTCGGGGAGTTATTTTTATTGATGGCGGGCTCAATTCTCCTGATATCGGATATTCACGCTGATGCTGGAGCGCTGGATGCGATACTCAGGGTTGCCGGCGATGATAAGTTCTCTGAGCGTTACGGGAATATCGGGAAGGTCATAAACCTGGGCGACGTGATGGAAAGAGGGTATCTGCCGAAGGAGACCGTCAATCGCCTGAAGACTATAAAAAATCTTATTTCCATACTTGGAAACCACGATGAGGCGTTTCTTAACTCGAAAGCTGTCACCAAAGGTGATGCGGAAAGTATCCGGGCCCACGACCTTTATCGTAACCGAAGCGGATACCAGGCCTTTTTTAAAGGTATGGAAAAATATCATATAGACAGGGAGTACAGGCTGCTCGCGGTGCACGGAGGGCCTTTAGACCCCTTGAAGATATATCATGGCGACTTTGGGGAGGACGAGGCGTGGCTACACTCCCGGACATGGCAGAGAATAACGACATCGGGCTCCGAGTATTGCGACTCCACGGGGTATCATTATCTTCCGGAGAGCGCGTTCAATTCCGTTAAAAAATATTTTGATAATAACGGTTTCGTCATAGTCTGCGGGCATGAGCATAAGGAAGCGGCTTACAGGCAGACCGGGGACGAAGTCGAGGATATACTGCACTTAATGGATAAGGATAGTTTCGTCATCGGTAACAGACGTATTGATGAAAAAAAGATAGAGATAGACGAGAGCTCAAACTACCTGATAAGGCTTGGCATCGCAGGCCCCGCAGGATATTACAGGAGATATGGATGGGACCGCTGCTATTTCGGCGTCATTTCGAAAACGGATAAAAGAAGATCTCTATCCATGCTCAGTTTCCAGCTCGGCAGAGACCTTGTCCCTCCATGAAACTTATTATATATCATGACCCTTTTATTTCCGTGAGAGCGTGTATGAACAAGGAAGATGCCATTAAGAAAGCCCGGGATTACGCCGAATCGCTACACAGGGGTTTTGCGCCAAGCCATGATTTTTCTCATGTAGAAAGAGTTTACAGGCTTGCGGAACGTATAGCAACTGAAGAAGGCGCTGACCTGTTCATAGTCCGAATGGCCGCACTGTTGCATGATATAGGCAGGGCTGAGGAAAAAAGGGCAAATTGCAGGGAAGAGGATATTCACGATGAGCTGAGCGTCAAGCTGTCAAAGCCGTTCCTCGATGACCTCGGACTTGATGACATGACAAAAGACGCAATAATCCATGCGATCGCCACTCACAGGCACAGGAGAGGCGGCAGCCCGCAAACACTGGAAGCCAGATGCCTTTTTGACGCGGATAAGCTTGATTCTCTCGGCGCTGTAGGCATCGCCCGCTCATATTTGTGGCTCGGGGAGCATGGCCGGAGCGTATATTACCCGGACGAGGAATGGATCCATATCGACCCTAAGAATAATTCGCCGGAAATAGACTCTACGCAGCGTGAATGGCACATTAAGCTCAGGCACCTCAAGGATAAGATGTATACCGACACGGGCAAGGCCATAGCTGTTGAAAGGCACGAGCGCATGGCACGTATAATCGAAGAGATAGAAAAAGAGGTCAAAGGTATAATTTGAACAAATAATGGCCTGACTTTTTTGTAAAAATTTTTGTTGATGATACGGACTTGATTCTTCCACTTCACCACAAAGGCAACCAAGGGCACGGTGTTTTCACCACGAAATCTTTGATGAGCGGTGTTTTGCCCAGGTTTTAAGAATGAAAGAACGTGTCGTACTTACCCGGTCTTTGAGATGAAGTTTTTTATGGTTATGCCTGTCGGATGGCAGGTAGATACATAACCTCACAGAAACACGGAAACACAAATTTTTTTATATGATCTTTTAAGGTCTCTAAATCACAAAATCTTACTCACCAAATCACGAAGGGCTCTAGTATCACCGTCAACGCTCTAACACCTCTAACGCTCGGCTCAACGCACTAACCTCTCTAAGTCACTAACGCTAAAACAAGACCCGAACATTCTCCAAGTGGCACGAAGGTCTAATTGCACGGTTGACGCTTACATGATCGATATACTCTTGTTGATGGATCAGGGATACACAAACCGGGATATTAAACCTTCGTGCCCTTGGAGAATGTTCGGGTCTTGTTTTAGCGTTAGTGACTTAGAGCACTTCGAGCATTAAGCCGAGCATTTGAGACTTTAGCGCGTTGACGGTGATACTAGAGCCCTTTGTGATTTGGTGAGCATTTTTTGTGATTTAGAGACCTTAAAAGATCATATAAAAAAATTTGTGTTTCCGTGTTTCTGTGAGGTTACGTGCCTACCTGCCATCCGACAGGCACAACGCCAGAACTCGATCACAGAACAGATGTAATATGTCCATTTTAAAAGAGACCATCTAAAAGTTTTTCATGGGAGCGCACAAAGGGGCATAAGGGTACACAAAGGACTTTTTTTGAAGATTATTCGAATCTTAATAATTTTGGAATCTAAAAACTCTTGGTCTCATTCGTGGTGAAAAATGGTTTTCCTTGATGGTCTTAATGATAGACTTATCCAAAGATTAAATGATGATTATTAAAGAGCTTAAAGAGCAGAACATTAAATAAAATTTAAAATTTTATCATCATATCAGAAAATATACCAAATATATTCTTTTATTTATCTTCTGATAATATATACAATTAATCATCAATCGAGTGTATAATAAGGGAAAAGTATTTATCATTAACAATCATTACATTTATGTTTGGTGAGTTTATGAGAGAAAAGAAATCGATAAAGAACCAGGAACGCAAAAAACCAATAGGCAGTCATGATCTCTTACTATTTACCGAAAAGCGCGCCGTAGAGCGCGAAGAGCTTAGCTGGGAGGATGAAAGGGAGGAGCTTTACAGGTTCCTGAAAGGCGGCCTCGCAGCCAAATAACGGACATAGCCCGGACGCAGGCTTAGCGCTGCCCGGGCTAAAGATCATTATCGCTCGTGTTTTAAACTAACATTATTAATACCAGATGCAGATATTATTAAAAAGCTCATCGAGAACGTTTTGTAAAAATGGTGTCTTAGAATGTTTGAAAGCACATATGTGATATATTTGATACTGCTCATTTTATCAGGCGTCGCGTTCATCATAGGCCTGTCATGTACGGCTTATGCAGTGTTCTTATTTGTTAAGGAGAGAGAAAAGAAAGCCCTGGGTATACCGATGTGGATACCCGTGCTCCTCGCAGGCCTGGCAATGACACTTATCATCCCCGGCATCCTGATCTTCCTCCTTGGAGCCATGTCCTATATCGAGGTCGTCTCCACCCCGACATGCTATGCCCCCGCAGTTGACCCGATGCTGGAAAACGCCACGATGATGGCCGGCACAGTCGTCGCGGCAAGAGGACAGCTTTTGGAAAAGCTGCATGAGGAAGGAAAAGTCCCGGAGAGTATTTACAATAAGATAAAAAAGATATGAACACGGGACATGTTCAAGAAACTGATAGAGGGCATCTCTGCCATAGCGAAAGAGCCGGAAACAGGTTTTATATTCGAGGTCACGGCGCGGTGTAACAATAATTGCCTTTACTGTTACAACATCTGGAAATGCGGCCGCATGAAAGCGCCTCAGGATATATCTTCCCTCGAATGGTCCGCCATCGCAGACAAATTATGTGACGAATCGCTTGTAAGGCTTATCACGATAAGCGGCGGCGAGCCTTTTTTAAGAAAAGACCTTCCGGAGATCACTCATCACATCGCTTCAAAGAGAATAAAGATCAACCTGATCACAAACGGCACCTTGCTGTCCGAAGAAAACGTTTCAAAGACGATAGAGGACGCTACGCTTTATGAGATACCTCTTCTGAGCGATAAGCCCGAAGTCCACGACCATCTTTCAGGCGCAAAAGCCTTTGAAAGAGTCCTTGACGGCATGGCTAATGTAAAGGCGGCAGGCGGTGATTTCACCGCGGTATTCGTCGCGACCGCCATAAACTCAAAAGACCTTTTAGGTTCCTGCGAGATGGCGATAGCCCTGGGAGCAAAGTCGATACTCTATAACCGCTTCAATCCCGGCGGTGAAGGATTAAAGCATATTGAAGAGCTCCAGATTTCTAAAGAAATATTGCAATCACATCTTGATACTCTGGAAAGTATATCCGAAAATTACGGCATCGGAGTCCACTGTGCAGTGCCTGTTCCTCCATGCATCATAGATACAAGCCAGTATAAGCGGCTGTCTTTCGGATGGTGCCCGACAGGAAAGTCAGGAGCATATTACACAATAGACCCGTCAGGGAAAATGAGACCCTGCAACCACTCCCTCTCAGTACTCGGCGACTTCAGGGACCAAAGGTTCAAAGACTTAAAATCATCGACCCAGATGCAAGCGTTCAAAAGCTTACTAAACGAAGAATGTAAGACCTGTGTCCACCTTTCAAAATGTAACGGCGGATGCAGGGCAGTAAGCGAGCAATTAAACGCTGCGGGAAAACCGAAGAGTCTTGTACCGGGAATATATGATCTATAACCTATTTTGTTAAAATTTTCAAACCAGATCGCGTTCGGCGAAGGTTTTTCAGGTCTGCCCGAAGCGAGTGAGCGTAGCGAATGAGCGAAGGGATGCGTAGATGGCAGGGTAATGGACGCCGCCTCAGTCGGCGTCGCTTAGGGCTTGCGAGCACAGCCTGGCGAAGCCAAGGCTGTGCTGGGTGCAAGCCCGGCCCTGACATCGGAGCACCTGAAAAACCGGAGTAGCGAGAGAGCGAACAAAGAGAGCGAACGAGCGTCGAACAGCAAGACAAAAGAACAACAAAAAGAACGAGCGTCGAACAGCAAGACAAAAGAACAACAAAAAGAACGACCGTCGAACAGCAAGACAAAAGAACAACAAAAAGAACGAGCGTCGAACAGCAAGACAAAAGAACAACAAAAAGAACGACCGTCGAACAGCAAGACAAAAGAACAACAAAAAGAACGACCGTCGAACAGCAAGACAAAAGAACAACAAAAAGAACGACCGTCGAACAGCAAGACAAAAGAATAATATTTTACTATATGGAACTATTCTAATTCACATGGGAACTTTTTTCAAAAAGTTCCCCGTTAGCCCCTCAAAAACTTTTTTAATATAGCAACTCCTTCGGAGTTGCAAAAAATTCTTTTAATATGATTTTAAAAGCAATAGAAAATGATAATAAGCCTCGGGCGAGATTTGAACTCGCGACCTCGTCCTTACCAAGGACGCGCTATGCCGGCTAAGCCACCGAGGCATATAGTTTTTAGCATCTCGTAAATGTAACACTTCATTTATTAACATTTCGGTTGAAGCCAAAATATTCAGATTTACACAGATCATAAATAATAAAATATAAATTTTTTAGGCAAACTGCAAGCTATTGACAGCTTACAACCACTATATAGCACATACCTCTTACTCTATATCTTACCGACCATTTCAAGTCCTGGAGTCAAGGCCTCTTTTCCTGGCTCCCAGCTTGCCGGGCAGACATTGCCTGCATGCTCCCTGACGAACTTAGCCGCCTGCAGCTTACGGATGATCTCCTTTGCGCTTCTTCCGAAACTATTGTCGTGTATCTCTATGCTTTTAAGCATGCCGTCCGGGTCGACAAGAAAAGTCCCACGCAGTGATAATCCATCCTTGTCATCATACGTTCCAAAATCCCTGCATATATTTCCAGTAGTGTCAGCTACCATAGGGAACTTGATCTTTTTAATGGCAGGGGAGTTATCATGCCATGCCTTATGCACGAACGCCGTATCCCTGCTGATGCTGAGCACATCGGCCCCCAGATCCCTTATCTCATCATAATGCTCTGCGATCTCCTCAAGCTCGGTCGGGCAGACGAAAGTGAAGTCGGCCGGGTAAAAGATCAGTATTACCCAGTTGCCCCTATAATCAGAGAGCCTGACCCTCCTTATCTCATCTTTATGAAATGCATCTGCTTCGAAATCGGGTACTTCATGGTTAATTCTTAGCATATTTTAGGCTCCTTTCAAACTAATCCTGACATATTTTTATTTATAAATTTATATTAATAATTTATTGGCAGAATAACATGAATGTCCTGATCATATTCGACACAAGATACGGTAATACTATGAAACTAGCTAAAGCCGTTGCAGAAGGCGCATCAGGAGTAAAGAACGCTTACGTGCGCCTGATGAGAGTGGAGATCATTGAGCCCGAGGAGATCATCAATAAGAATGATAGATGGAAGGCTGCCGTCGAAGAGTACAAGACGCTGCCGCTCGCCGGAAAAGACGATCTTCGATGGGCACATGCCATAGTGCTCGGATCACCTACAAGATTCGGGAACATGACAGCCCCGCTAAAGATGTTCATTGACAGGACAAGCTCATTATGGCTGAACGGGGAGCTTGAAGGCAAGGTGGGGGGAGTGTTTTGCAGCACCTCCAGCATGCACGGCGGGAATGAGACCACACTTCTTGCGATGATGCTGCCACTATTCCATCACGGGCTAATTATCGCGGGACTCCCGTATACAACACCAGGCCTGGCGACAACCGGCAGGGGCGGTACGCCATATGGCCCGACGTCAGTGTCCGGCCCCATGTCCGACCAGGGTCCGACCGGGGAGGAACTAAGCTTTGCAAGGTCATTTGGCTATCGCATAGCCACAATAGCAGGAAAATTGTTCGACAGGGGCTAAATAGCTATAAACGGAGAAAAATAATTAATAAATATATTAGACATATAATTATTGAAACATTATGTATAACTTATTAATGGATGATACCGACTGGAATAAGGACAGGATCGTTAATAAGTTCAGAAAAGGTGAACTGAACAGGGATATTATACTTCTTCTCTGGAAATCATTTAGAGATAATTTGATATTCCCTGAACTTCTGCCTTACAACGTCAGCATTTTAAATGGTATCGGCGTTTACCATTATCCTTTCAGGCATGAAAGCGCAAGGGACCGTGAGACACTCAGGCTATTATTGACGCCCGAGGACCTGGTAAGTAACAGGTAAATATATGTACGCTTAGATATAACATATAAAAATAATTATATGGCGGTATTATGAGGCGGAGACTTCACAGGAAAGCCAGGAATAAAAGATCTATCACGACCTTTACTCTCGGGTATTTCCTGTGTGCCTCAAAACATGTAGAGAAGCCGACGTACCCTAAAAATGCCAGTATTCAATAATGCCTGTTTTTACGGATCAAGCGCCCCTGAGAAATGTAGTGCAACCAATAGTTTACAAACCTCATGGGTTAATCTGGACATTATTAACATCATAATCAAATTAATTCATGGCCGAAAGATCTAATCATCGATTAAATTCTAAGATATTACAATATAATTACTACAAGTTTAAGCTATTCTAAAATAAACTTTTTATATGGGATAGTAGAAAAAGTATGCTTAATGGCTGAAGGGATGGATAGGGCTTCAATAAGGGCGCATAAGGATTCGAACACTCTTATCGTCATGAAAAATTCTAATTATACAAGGCCGATCACGCACAGGGTCAACGTTATCACCGGCATGAATTCACGGTGCCTCGAGCACATGAACATTGACGGGAACCTGGAACTGGGGAAATCCGCGCAGATACTGGGAAACGTCAGAGCGAATAAGGTCATACTCGGGCCGGGTTCCCTGATAACCGGAGATCTCCTGGTAGACGGCGACCTCGTAGCTCTTGACAGGTCAAGAGTGCTTGGAAAAGTACTGTGCAACGGGAGCGCGTTCGTCAGGCCCGGAGTGAAATTCGGCTCGATAGAAGCCGCCGGACTCATAGAGGTATACGGCAAGAACCCTTCGCCTAACATGAAAGGAAAAGTCGTCGTTAACAAGCAGGAATGATCTTATAATAAGGCTACGGGCGCCGCCTGCTTTTTGACACAAAGGCGACCAATGACCACTATTTTCACCACAAAGGACACAAAGGTTACCAAGGTACACAAGCCCAACCACAAAGGACACAAAGGTTACCAAGGTACACAAGCCCAACCACAAAGGACACAAAGGTTACCAAGGTACACCAAGGATTTCTTTAGACGATAGGCATAGGTTCTGTGGTGCTGTCCCGTTTTTTCTATATTTATATATTCGATACATGTGCTTTAAGGCAGTTGTATCGAAATTACAGACAAATAAGGATCATACATGAGATTATACTTAAAAAAAATTGTGTTCCCTGGTTGCCTTCGTGTCCTTAGTGGTGAAAAACCGTGTACCCTGGTTGCCTTCGTGTCCTAAGTGGTGAAAAGTGATGTTGTATTGCCGCATTGTACACCGAATAGTATAAAAGAAGATTTACCCGTCAAGTATTTTTGGTACGCGCCAGCAAGGATCACATTACTTAATCCTTTAAAGATCGCGACTTCCCGGTCTTAGAGCCTTAGCCTGCGGCATGCGAGAACTGCCTGCCCGAAGGATACTCCGCCGTCACCGCACGGCACTTTGTGGTTAGTGACGAACTTGAGGCCGTTCGCTTCCACTTCATCCCTTATCGTCTTGCCTATCGCCGCGTTTATAGCCACCCCGCCGCTGAACCCGACGGTGGACACGCCCGAGCCCCTGGCCTCGATGCATGCCTGTTCTGCGAAGGCTTTTGCAAGCGTGTTCTGCGCTGATGCGGCGATGTCGAACCGGTCCTTTCCTTCGTCCAGGGCTTCCACGACTGATCTGAGAAGGGAACGAGAATCTACCATCTTCCTTCCGCTCACCGTCACCGTGCCGCATGAAAGCTTGACGCGGGATGCGTCTCCCTTAAATGCCGCGCTCTCCAGCTTCATCGCCGGCTCGCCCTCATAAGTGCGCCTGTAGCAGATGCCCAGCGCCGCCGCTATTGCGTCGAGGACCCTGCCCGCGCTTGAGGAGTGCGCTACGTTAAGGCCGGTCTCGACTTGCCGCATGACCACGTTCGTCTCTACATCGCTCATGTTAGCAGTAAGGATCTCCTTGAGACGTGAATCCTCTATCTCTCCATATAGTATTCCGGCCACCATCCTCAGCGGGAACTTCGTGGCCAGGTCGCCTCCCGGCATCGGCACGGGCAATAACCCCGCAGGATGGCCGTCGCCGAGGAATAATTCTCCGCCCCACACAGTGCCGTCCTCTCCGAAGCCGACACCGTCCATAGCGACTCCCACCACGTCATCCAGGTCGGCGCCCTCGACGACGAGTGAGCCGATATGTGCGCGGTGATGCTGTACCGTGATGATCTCCGAGCCGAATTTCTCAGCCAGTTCCTTCCCGAGCCTCGTGGACAGGAAAGAGGGGTGCATATCGCATGCTATTACCTCCGGCACCACCTGTGTCATGCCGAGCAGGCGGTCCACGGTCTCCCTTAAAAATTCCAGCGATAGCGGATTATTGATGTTCCCGAGATGATGGGACACATAGCACAGGTCATCCTTATATATGGATATCGTTGAGTTAAGCTCGGGCCCCATCGCCAGTATGGACTTCGGTGCCTTCTCTTTCATGACGAAGGACGTGGGGGCGTAGCCTCTTGCCATCCTGGCAAAGAACATTCTGCCATCGTTGACGCGCAGGACGGAGTCGTCGCAGCGATTCAGTATGCGGCGGTCATGGACAAGATAGTGGTCGGCGATGCCTGCAAGCCTCCTGAAAGCCTCTTCGTTATCCTTGACCATTGGCTCCGACGGCAGGTTGGCGCTGGTCATAATGAGCGGCTCGTCGATGCCGCTGAACAATAAGTGATGAAAACCCGTGTAGGGTGTCATGAAGCCCACCGTATGCAATCCCGGCGATACGGGCTCGGGGACCTTGCCTTCCTTTCGGCGTAAAAGGATGATGGGCCTCTTCAACGAGTCTAAAAGCTCTCTTTCCTTATCCGAGATACAGGCATACTCCTCTATCATTTTTAACGGCGCCATCAGCGCGAAAGGCTGTTCCGGCCTGTTCCTGCGGAGCCTGAGCTTCGGGGTCTCTTCCATCTTACAGCAAAGGTGAAAGCCCCCTACGCCTTTGATGGCCAGTATATTGCCCTCTTTGAGAAGCCTTATCGTCTCATCTACGGGAGGCTCCAGGACGTTGCGATCTTTATCAAAGAGTGTTAATTTAGGTCCGCAATGCGGGCATGATATGGTCTGGGCGTGATATCTTCTATCCCCGGGATCGGTAAATTCTTTCATGCATTCCGGGCACAGCGGAAAATCGGTCATGGAGGTATTCTCGCGGTCGTAGGGCAGCGTCTCCATTATTGCGTAGCGCGGCCCGCAGTCGACGCATGATGTGGCCCAGTAGCCCTTATAGTGAGGGTTATGGCGCATGTCCTCTATGCACTGGTTACAGATGCCGGTATCGGGCGGTATGAACCCGCCGAACCCGGTTTTTGAGCTCTTGAGAATGGAGAAATCCTTGTATTTTCCTTCATAGGGCAGGTACGTCACATCCACGGAGTCGACCCTGGATAGCTTCGGGCCGATCTTCAGTTCCGATAAAAAAGCCTCAATGTCGCCTTCCTTGCCCTCTACGACTATCTCGACGCTGGTGCCGAGGTTCTTAACATATCCTAAAAGATGATCGGTGTTCGCGAGATTATGGACAAAAGGCCTGAATCCTACACCCTGGACAATACCCTTCACTATGAACCTAGCTTTTTTCATAAAATTTTCTCTTTTTTCAGAAATCTTTCAAAAGGTTTATTTCCAATTTGTGATATATTTTTCTATGACGTTATGCAGAAAGATGTATATACGTAATGTAATTGTATATTCTCCAAGGACATTAGCTGACGTATGGGGTACAAGTGCCAATGGTGCAGAACATAAAAAGGACAAAGATCATTAACGACCCCTCTGACCTGGTGCCGTTATTGCAGGTATTCAACTCAAAACTTCATTCACAGGTATTTGACGAGCTCTCGGCAGGATGGAAAACAGAGGAAGAGCTTCGCGAAATTACTGGAAAGGACGTAATCAAGAGCCTTGACGCTCTAAGGCAGGGCGGCCTGATCGAGAACAGGTGGAGGATGCCGGAGCCCGGGGCATCGCCGGTAATGGAATACAGGACGTCGTACAGTGAGGTCAGGACCAATTTTCAGTGTACAATGAAAGAGCTAAGCGATATTATTATGATCGCTTTCTCTATGGACGAGAGCTTAAGAAAACTGTCGGAAGAAATGGAAGTCGAGGTTTTAAAGGGCAACGCATCCCTGTTAAACCTTGTCCGCACTTTCGATAAAAGCCCTATGTTCCTGAAGGCAGTTGCGAAAAGGTCAAACCGCATAGTTGTTAAAGGACAAAGATTTGAAGTGATAAAGGATAAGTAATGTCAGTTTTAGAGAAAAAGAGAGAAGTCACGAAGTTCATGATACTCGTAGAGGTCGCTGCAAGCCAGCCTCAACTGAAACAGAGTGACATCGCCGAAAAGCTCGGTATAACTCCCCAGGCTATCTCGGAATATGTTAAAAAGCTCGTCTCTGAGGGCATGATAACATCCGAGGGAAGAGGGCAGTATTCCATCACCCCTCTCGGAGTGGAGCATATAATAAACGATGCCAAAGAGCTGAAAGAATTTTCTGACTATGTGCTGAGCAACGTCGTAGGCCAGGTATCCGCATGGGCTGCCATAGCCCTGGACGACATTGAAAAAGACCAGACGGTCTACCTCTCCATGAAGGACGGCATCCTTTCATGCAGCGCTAAAAAGAGCACCGGCGCCTCAGGCGTGGCCATAAATAATGCCAGAGCCGGAAAGGATGTCGGCGTGATGAACCTTAAAGGCCTTATACCGCTCGAAAAAGAGAGGGTAAAGCTCATAAGGGTCCCGACGATCGTTGACGGCGGGTCCCATAGATCCGACCTGAAGCTGTTGAAGTCTTCCGTGAGCGGTATCGTCGCAGTGGCGGGCATCGAAGCGCTGGCGGCCTGTAAAGCGGCTAACGTTAAGCCCGATATGATGTTCGGCGCGATAGATGCGATCACAGAAGCCGCGATAAAAGGTGTTACGGGCACTATTGTCATATCAATGGACATGGTCCCCCATGCGATACAAAAGCTAGAATCCATGGGGATCGACTATGATACCATAGACATAAAGATTAAAAAATGATTTTTTTCGATATGGTCTCCTGTCGGCCCGCAAGATCAAATCGCTTCCAAGCGTTCATATTTTCTAAGCGCTTCTTTTAGCAAACCCAGGTCTTCCTCGCAAAACAGGTCTTCAAGGGTTATGTCAGGATATCTTGTCTCTATCAGGCCAGCCATGCATACGCAGCAGGTGCCGTTATCGTATAGCTTACATATGGAGTTGATGCATTTTCCGGGGTTATGGCAATGTGATACGTCCCCGGTGAGGTTTTCATATAATTCGTGAAGAGTGACCGCAAGGAGATAGCTTTCCATGCTGCGCGGCATAAAATCGCATTCTTCGGATATAGGCTCGACCTTTGACGGAATGGCGACGAACACAAGCTTCTTTTTTACCATGTTGAACCCTATGATATCCGTGTTTTTGAACATCCCGTTGGAGAGGTCGTCCGTACCTTCAATGAAGAATATCCGGATCCGACCATGCGGGTCCGGCCCCATGGTCATGAAACGTATAAAGTCAGAAGTAGAAAAATTTTTGACCTTTTTCATATCCGGGTCGTATTCGAGCTCGACGTTGAAAAGCAGGGATAAAGCCTCCCTGAGCATCGGAAAATCTTTATTTGTCACTGCTTTCAGCATATATCTCCCATACCCGATCCAGAGGCGTCATCCGTTCCGCTTCCATTTTAATATAAAAAATACCATTACTTAGTTTCATATCTATTTATTTTTATATATACTCATGTTAGTTTATGTTTTTTACGGCCATGCCCTTAGTATCAAAATTTTGAAAAACGCCAAAAAAGCAAAATAGAAGTAAGTACAGGGTAATAGCAGGGATGGCTACATATTACGATATCCTTGGCCTTTCAAAGGATTGTGACCAGGAAGAAATTAAAAGAGCCTATCACAGGCTTGCTCTAGAGTATCATCCGGACAAGAACAGTTCCTCTGATGCCGGAGAGAAGATGAGGCTCGTTAACGAGGCGTACAGAGTACTATCAGACCCTCAAAAGAGAGAAGACTACGATACGACTCTTTCCTCACCTTACCCGCAATGGGCGGATGCCGGCCGTTACAACGATGCCCGCAGGGAGAGCGGGACCGGAAACTATTACTGGAGCGCCAGGTGGGGAGGAAATAGCTCTTCAGGTTACGGATACGGATATTCGGCTCCGCACAGGAGCTATAGATACTACTCCGAGACCATAAGAGGGCCCTCGATCTTTACACTGTTCTATAACGCGTTCATGATCGGCGTAGCCTGCGGGCTGTTCATAGGGGCGGCCATGGTCGCCTCACAGTACTTCTCATTCATGAACGTGGGCCCTGCCCTGGCGATACTGCTTGCTGTGTCGGCGATCATCGCTCCTGCCTGCTTATCGGTGGCGCTGACAAAAAGCTCGCTGAACGGGCCGTTCGAGGCCGGCCTGCTGGGGACTATATCGGTATCCGCGGCACTTTTTGTATCGGTGCTTATAGCGGGCATCTCAAACCCGGACCTGCTGACATATTACCTGTGCCTGTGCTGCGTAGGGCCATGGGCTTGCATATTCATCGGATGGCTTCTCGGGTCCCGGACCGCGAAAATATTCTATGGTATGATAACCGCAGACTAAAAGTAGACCGTACCATCAATTTTTGATCTTAATAAAAAATCTAGATATTACGGTCGCCTTTGCCTGCACGCTTTTCGACGTCCGGATCAAGGCGGTGATCAAAAAGGTCGTTCATCGGGTTGAACTTACAGGACGGGTTCGTCATCGCGGGGTTAAGCGCATCGACTTTGCACGGCGCACCGCCTTTGACGCATACATACGTCTTTGAGTCGGGTATCACGCGCAGGTGCTCGCACCCGAAACAGCTCTTAGGATAGCTCTTGTTGACCGTTTCCAGAAGTTCTTTCGTAACGTTCGGCTTCATCAGATCCATACGACATACAACTATGTGGGCACGCAGTTATATAGTTTAATGCCCGGATCCGAATACGGCAATTACCGGCTGGATGCATCCATAGAATAACGATTTATATTATTAGTACAATCGATACGCTGCATATAATCATCACCAGGTATTCAAATGGCATTATATATTGTCGTGACACCGTACAAAAAGGACGAATATAAACTATATCCTTTAAAGGCGGAGGGCACGCCCTTATTCACAGGGGTGCTCACACTCCAAAAAACATCGAAGGGCATGAGGCCCCTAAAAGTAAGGATCGTCAAGAACAAGGAAGACGAATACCTGCCGATACCGACGTTCGTAGAACTGATAAAAGCGTCGGACGAGATACTCACGTCAGGGCTCAGTGCTTCACAGGAAGACGACCTTAACGATATGTTAAAGGCTTACCAGCTTACTTCCAGGAGCATCGGAGTGTGCAGGTTCTGCCTCATGGAGGACAGGATCACGTTCAGAAAGTCAGACATGATAAGGTTCAAGAACGAGATGATCTGTGTCCCCTGCGCTAAGCGTGAGCTCCGAAAGGAGGTCAGCTTTGCGGGCAGGATGTCGAGCTCCGGCATTGACCGCCTGGAATCACTTTTAATGAAGACGCGCGACCTTAACCGTGTCATGGCGCTGTTCAACCCGTCAAACCTTCCCCCCGAGCTAACTATGTATGATATCATACCGGCTGCGGATAACAAGATTAAGGCGGTAAAAGTAAAAGACCTAAAGATCGATGAAAGGCTGAAAGGACTATTCCTTCCAAAAATGCAGGAGCTTTTGCCCGTACAGTCAAAGTCGGTCAATCTGGGGTTGACCGACGGCCGTAACCAGCTTGTCGTCTCCGCGACCGCGACCGGTAAGACCCTGATAGGGGAGATCGCGGGGATCAATAACTGCCTTAATAAAAAAGGAAAGATGCTCTTTTTAGTGCCTCTTGTGGCTCTTGCGAACCAGAAATACGAGCAGTTTAAGAAGAGATACAGCCCCCTGGGGCTCAAGACCAGCATAAGGATCGGCACATCGCGCATAGCGTTAAACTCGGTAAAGCTGAACACTTCCCTGGATGCGGATATTATCGTGGGCACCTATGAAGGCCTTGACTATGTCTTGAGGATGGGGCAAGTGAAAAACCTGAAAAAGATAGGCACCGTGGTCATTGACGAAGTGCACATGCTCGAGGATGAGGATCGCGGGCACAGGCTTGACGGCCTGATAGCCAGGCTCAGGTCACATGCCCCTGACGCTCAGTTCATATATTTATCGGCAACGATAGGCAATCCGGGAGAAGTATCGAAGAATCTCAGCACGACACTTGTAGAATATGAGCACCGCCCGGTCCCGCTTGAGAGACATCTCATATTCGCACGGTCCCATGAGAAGAACAGGCTCATAGAGGAGTACGCGGGGAAGGAATATTCCAAGACATCTTCCAAAGGATTTAAAGGTCAGAGCATCGTCTTCACGAACTCCAGAAAGAAATGCCACTCAATAAGCCAGTCCCTCAGGATACAGTCGGCCCCGTACCACGCTGGACTTACCTATCCGCAGAGGAAAAAAGTGGAGGAAATGTTCGCGAAAGGCGAGTTGAAAGTTGTGGTCACCACTGCCGCCCTGGCCGCAGGCGTTGATTTTCCGGCATCCCAGGTGATATTCGAGTCTCTTGCCATGGGTAATAACTGGCTTACTGTGGGCGAGTTCCAGCAGATGCAGGGCCGTGCGGGCCGTCCGGATTACCATGACAAAGGACAGATCGTGGTGCTCTCCGACCCGGAAATGTACATGGCGGGAGGGGAAAGCGAGGAAGAGGTCGCTTTCAGGCTTCTGGGAGGCAGCGTCGAGCATATCAACGTGGAATACGACGATCCTGTACAAATGGAAGAGTGTATCGCGAACACGTGCATATCGCATAGTGAGACTGAACTGGAAAAGATAAACGACACCATGTTCGGCATCACGGTCCCGACAAGATCCTTGATAAATAAGTCTATTGATAAAGGGCTTCTGACCAGAGAGAACGGCCATATTAATGCAACGCCCCTCGGCAGGGCTATCGTCACTCATTTCCTGGCCGTGGAAGATGCGTTCATGATACGCGAGAGGCTGGGCAAGAAAGTGCCTCCGATAGACATCACAGTAGAGCTGGAAGTATTCGATGCGGCTTATTTCAGGGGCATAGACAGGCTCTCAAAGGTCATAGGAGTGAACGTGCCGTCTCGGGTTTTCAGCCCTGCGAGCCTCGATATCGTTTTCTCCGGTGAGTCCATATCAAAGATGGACCACAGCATGAGGTCCCAGTTCACCGATTTCAGCGTAGACTTCCTGGACTGCGTATGCGAAGATGCGCCTTTCTGCGGCTGCCCGGAGCGGAAGTTCAGTAAAAAGATCATCGAGTACAGGCTTCAGGGTAAGAGCCCGGCAGAAATAACAAGGGCCGTGGCCGGTGATTATAACTTAAGCGTATTCGACGGCGACATTCTTGGATACCTTGACAGGTTCATCAGGAACCTGGACGCTGTCTACGAGATAGCTAAGATACTCGGAAAGCAGGAAGCTGCAAAGGAAGCCAGGGTCTTAAAGGATAAAGTCGAAAACGCCGAGGATTAAACTTTGATCTTTAGTGCTGTAAGTGGACATGATGCATTTTCATCTCAAAGGCTCAAAGATCGCTCAAAGACCTCAAAGTTTCTCTTAAAAAGGTATTATGTCTTTGAGAAGTCCTTTGAGCCTTTGAGATGAAAATATATCCCACCATTGCACTGCCCGAACAATATCATTGACACCCTGTCCGAAAAATATGGACCATGGAATTTACGGGACACAGCACTAAGTATAAGAAAGCAAGAATATCGATAATTAAAGTCGCGTTACGAAATGGTTTTTTATACTTTTGAGCCCTTTATTGTTGTGGAAATGATATTATGCCGGCCATTAAGAATAGACTCAGGCTATACCTTGACACTAACGTACTGTTAAGCTTACTGGAGAACGAAGAGGCTGACGGCGTCAAGCTGGGCGAGAACGTGGCTAAACTGCTTAAAGACGCCGCGGAAGGAAAATACCAGATCATAGCCTCCGAGCACACGGTCAACGAATTACTGGAGATGGGAGTGCCCCGGGAATACGTCGACCAGGTCCTGCGGCCGATGCTGCTCTTGAACGGAGGAGACCTGCTGGTCACGAACTCTGACATAATAAATGTCGCACTTAAGACCATGAGAGTGCAGGATATACCATTCATGGAAGCCTTACACATCGTATTTGCCCAGAGGAACAACGCGCTGGTTATAACCAGGGACATAACGTTCATTAACCGGGCAAGGGCGCTCGTAGGCGTAATGACGCCTGAAGAGATTATATCCTTTTAAGTTAGATAAAAAGAAGAATAATGCACGGGCAAAGCCCTGCGTTTATATATTTAGTTTCTTTAACTCGTCGATGTACATCTGTACTGCGCGGTCCTCATCGCCGCGAGCGCTTTCTATAAGGGCCTTCCATTTTTCCTCTCTGTACTTTTCCACGCCATTCACCGGAGAACCCTTTATCTTTCCTTTTAAAGCACCTTTTTGATAATCGATGAGTTGTTTCATAAGCCCTATTATCGCCGAGTTCCTGTCGGGGAACTGTCCGCTTTTTACAGCGTCTTCTATCTCTGCTTCCACATCGATCTTTTGTTCAGCAATTTCTTCGGGCGCCATAAATATCACACATTACGTGAATGGTCGGGTTCAATCAAATAACTATCGCAAACACATCACTGTCATAAGGATATAAAGCACTTGATGTCGCCCAAAAATTTTAAATATTTTCTTGTATAGGTTCTTAGGAGGGTTACAAATGACATATGTTGACGATGACGATTTTGACGAATTCGACGATGTCGAGGACTTCGAAGAAGAGGGGCTAAAAAAGGATGAGGCCGGCAGGTGCGACGAATGCGGCCTTATTGTTAAAAAAGACGATGCGCTTGTATGTCCCATGTGCTCAGCGGTATACCATGAATGGTGCGTATCGGAGTGCAACAGGTGCAAGACTCCCTTAAAAGAATAGAAAAGTTAGATGGCGACGGGGCGTGAAGATGCGCCAGCCACAGTAGTCGCCATACAATTTTATTTTTGGAGATCACACGACCTGGACCCTTTCCAGGATCATGCCTTCAACGAACATTATCGGATTACGCAGCGATTCCTTTATGGCGGAATCGAGCTTCCACTCTTTCTCGGCATATATCGTGAAAAGGCCGTCTCCCTTTTTCACATATTCGCCCTTCTTTTTATGTATGAGAATGCCTGCGCCCTTATCATGCGGGGCGCCTGCTATCCTGCATACCTGGACCAGGCTCTTGTTGAATATGTCAAGCACGTACCCGTCCTTCGGCGATAGCACGGTAGCGACCTTGTCGCCTACGGGAACGTCCTCTGAAGTGATCTTCGGGTCTCCGCCCTGGATCTCGATGATCTCCTTGAACTTTTCAAGGGCCTTGCCGCTCTTGACCAGTTCCTGAGCCATCTTAGCGCCCTCGTTCTTCTGGGCCATGCCGCCCATCTCAAGCATCATTCCCGATATGTTGATGGTCTTCTCCAGCAGGCTCCTCGGGCCTGTGAAACTCTCAAGCATTACAAGAGCTTCTTTGACCTCTAGCCCTCCTCCTATCGCGCGGCCTATGGGGTTGCCTCCGTAGGATATCGCGCATTCTATCTTCATACCGAGCCTGTCGCCAAGCTCCATAAAGTCGCGGGCCATTTTTCTGCCTTCCTGTATGGTCGGTATCTTGGTCTGGTTGCCCATGGGGATGTCCAGCACCATCGTGTCGGCTCCCACTGCGAATTTCTTTGCCATGACCGACGCTAACAGCTGGCTCTTGGGGTCTATAGATAGCGGATACTCCACGTTTATTATCCTGTCGTCAGCCGGTGCGATGTTCGTCGCGCCTCCCCATACGAGACAGCCGCCTACCTGGGTGGTCATTTTCTTTATCTCGTCCGCGTTAAAACTTACGGGCGCAAGTATCTCCATCAGATCAGCGCTGCCGCCGGCGCCTGTTATCGCCCTGCTGCTGGTTTTCGGTATAAGTAAGCCTGATGCGGCTATGATAGGAACTATGCATAGCGATATTTTATTGCCCGGCACGCCCCCTATACTGTGATGGTCCATGATAGGATGAGTGTCAAAAGATATCTGGTCCCCTGTCTTGACCATGGCGCGTGTCATCCACTCTATCTCATCGTTGTCCATGCCGTGCATGTACGATGCCGTGACGAACGCGGTAAGTTCGACTTCAGTGATGTTGCCCTCTACAATATCAGCTATTATGTCGTGCATCTCATCATTCGTGAGCTTTTCCCTGTCCATCTTTTTCTTTATAAAAGAGATGGACTTAGGTCTGGAGGCAGGTAGCACGTCAACTATTTCATCAGGCACCGCTTTCAGTGCTTCCCAGGCTTCCCTGTAGACTCCCAAACGTCCCGGCGTGACGATGCCATCGGTGGTCTCTACGACTGCCGTGAGCGTATCTCTGTTCTTAACCTGTACACGGTCTCCCGCATGGATACCCAGCTCTTCCGCATCCACTGTATTTATGATAACTTCATAACGGCCAACTTCTATGTCGTAGGGCTGCGCTTTTAGTTTCATTGGCTTACCTCACTATTTTTAACTTTGTAAGAGTTACTTGAACATAAACTTTCTTAGATAAGGCATTATTTTTTTGCTATTCATAATCAAATATAGAACCGTTTTTTTGAAATAAAAGACAAAAAATTATAAAAAAATCATGAGGTTTCTTGATAAAATATAGTTCATAACGGTTTATTGAATCTTTACACTACAAATAAAACGATATTACAATATAATGAACTCAGTTATACATTATTTAATTGGTTGAACTTAAAATATGCTTATTTATTAAGTGATAGTACTGATAGATGTCAAACGGCATAACAGCCGTAAATGGAGTTGCAGGATATGGTGAAGAAGATCATAGGAATATCTGTCGTACTATTATTTTTAATTTCAATAATACCGACATCCATGGCCCAGTCTGAGGATGTCAAAGAGTACAAAGGTATGGTAGGAGCCGATTCTCCTCTGTATAAAATAAAGCTCTGGTTCCAGAAACTGGATGAGTCTATTTCCTCTAATGCCAACGAAAAGTTGCAGAAAAAGCTTAACCATGCAGAGGAAAGGCTTGCAGAGGCAAGGGCGATGGCCCGGGTGAACAACACTGAGGCTATGGAACTCGCGCTCAACGAATATTGCGACCTGATGGATGATGTTAACGAGACTATGGAAGACCCCGAGATCGGAGAAGAAGAGTACTCAGAGGTCGGCCCCATCGTTCAGAAACACCAGAACACGTTCAAGTATATGCTGAACAATACGACCGAAAACAAGTGGCAGTTAATGAACGCGTTTAACTACTCGCTTCAGGTAATGAACGGCAAGTCCTTCGTGTATTACAATAACACGACTTACTTCGTCCCGCCCGGACATTTAAAGAACGGTAATAACAAGACATTCCTTCCGCCGGGACTCGCCAAGAAGGGTATCAAGGCAATGCCAACCATAATTAACGGCAGCACGCCTTTCAACTATGACTACAACTACGACTATGACTACAGCAACCTGTATAACGGGTCGAAAGCCGGACAGGGACAAGATAAAGTAAAAAATAACAATAAGAATAAGCCCTTCCCGTCATCAGTCTCGGGCGACGCGTAATTAAATAAGATTATCAGAACGGAGGGATAACCCCCTCCCCTATTCTTTTACCAGAAAGTATTTTTGTTTTTTAGCTTTTTTTAGTATAATAAATGATTATACTCCAAATAAAAACAATATTATCTGTAAAAACAATATGGCCGGTATATTAAATGTTTTTTAGAACAATAGCTTTGTATTTCATTATTGTTTTATTTGCTGTCCCCTGTATGATCTCTGTCTCATATGCCCAAAATCCATATACAGCATTATTTGAAAGTCCTGATATAAACGGCACTATCTGCTTAAAGATATATGATACCGGCTATGATCCCGTACAAAATGGTTTTAGTTTCCCAAACCCCTCGGACAGGGAAGAATTTTTTGGCGTCGACCTGAACGACCTGACGGGAATAAAATACAGGGATGAGATAGTAAGGCATACAGGACATTGTTATGGAATGGCTTCATTGAGCGTCGAATATTTCCTGAGCGATGTGACGGCTGGCGACATTTCAAGAAGCGATGCGATGCCTGTAATAGATGAAATCCAGACTGAACAGTCATTTTATTATATAATGGAATATCTCAGGCCGCCCGTCGGTGTGAAAATCCCCGACAACAAGATGGAGTATCCTAAGATAAAAGAAAGGATATCATCCGGCACTCCTGCGGTGATAGGCATCTATACGTCAGAGAATGACCACGAAGGCCATGCGCTCGTGGTATACAGGATAATTGAATACGAGGATATGGCGTATCTCTTTGTTTATGACCCGAATATCCCGGATACGACCATAGAGCCGAAAACCATGTTTTGCGGGCCTGTCGCGATATACGATCTTAATAGCGGCACTTTCTATTATGATAACGGGATAGTGTTTGATAAGCTCTCGCTTGATACGGTCAATAGCACCGGTGTCATGAAGGGAAAAATATTGATGTCCGGCTCTTTCCTGCTGATGTTCGGTACAATATCGGCTATCTTGTCCGCACGAATAAAAAGTTAATGTTTTTAAGAAATTAATGGATAGGGATCAGAGGTACATTGACCTCTCGATCTCCTTATTGCCCATACGCTTCAACTCTCCGCCGATGTTCTGGTAGTACCGCATAGTATCCTCGGTGACTGAAGGAGTCGTTCCTTTAAGCGCTTCCAGGAAATGTTTTCTCTTGACCGATGCGGCCTGAAGGTCCTCCCTGAGAGCCAGCCTTCCTGCTTTTTTACATACGGATGCTATATCCGCTCCCGTAAAGTTATTAGTCCTGTCTACCAGCTCGGCCAGGTTAACATCCGGTGCGACGGGCATACGCTTCATGTGTACCTTAAATATCTCTCTGCGTGCATCCCTGTCAGGAACAGGGACCAGTATTATCTCATCGAAGCGCCCCGGCCTCATAAGGGCAGGGTCTATTATGTCCGGACGGTTCGTCGCGCCTATCACTATGACGCCTCTCAGCTCTTCAAGACCGTCCAGTTCCGATAGAAGCTGGTTCACGATACGCTCGGTCACACGGGGCTCTCCGATAGCACCACCCCTGACAGGTGCCAGTGCATCAAGCTCGTCCAGGAATACCACTGCAGGAGATACCTGCTTTGCCTTTTTGAAGACCTCGCTGATATGCTTTTCCGACTCCCCGTACCACTTAGAGAGCAGATCGCTGCCTTTGGCCGTGATGAAGTTAGCCTGGCTTTCATTGGCGATCGCCTTTGCCAGGAGTGTCTTTCCGGTACCGGGAGGGCCGTACAAAAGAACGCCTTTAGGGGCTTCTACGCCGACACGCTTAAAAGATTCCGGGAACCTCAGCGGCCATTCCACAGCCTCGCGCAGCAGCATCTTCACATCTTTCAGGCCGCCGATGTCCTCCCAGGTAACGTTCGGGACCTCGATCATGATCTCTCTTAACGCTGAAGGCTGGATTATCCTTAACGACTCTTCGAAATCCTGCCTGGTGACTCTCAGCTGCTCCAGTACTTCCTGTGGAATGGTCTGGTCTTTCAAGTCAAGCTTCGGCAGTACCCGCCTTAGAACGTTCATCGCCGCCTCCTTACATAAAGCGGCAATATCGGCACCCACGAATCCATATGTGAGGTCAGATAGCTCATCCAGGCTTACGTCTGGCGTAAGCGGCATCGCCCGCGTATGTATCTGGAATATCTCTTTACGCCCCGCCTTGTCCGGAACTCTAAGCTCTATCTCCCTGTCGAACCTTCCCGGCCTTCTCAAAGCAGTATCTATCGCCTCGGGACGGTTTGTCGCCCCTATGACGATGACGTTCTTTCTAGTCTTCAGGCCGTCCATCAGCGATAGAAGCTGCGCCACCACACGGCGCTCGACCTCGCCCGTGACCTCTGCCCTTTTAGTGGCGATCGAATCAAGCTCGTCGATAAAGATGATGGCAGGAGCGTTATTTTCAGCTTCCTTGAACACGTCGCGAAGATGCTGTTCTGACTCTCCATAATACTTTGACATTATCTCAGGCCCGTTGATCGAGGTGAAATAAGCCTCGGTCTCGTTGGCGACTGCCTTTGCCAGCAGAGTCTTTCCCGTACCCGGAGGCCCTAATATCAGCACGCCTTTGGGCGGGTCTATGCCGAGGCGGTTGAATAGTTCAGGGTACTTTAAAGGAAGCTCGATCATCTCCCTTATTTTCTGGATAGCTTCACGTATGCCTCCAAGGTCCTCATATGTGACCTCGGGGACCGTTTCCTTGACCACTTCGGTCGCCTCTGGCAATAGCTGAATATCGGTCACCTCTGTTATCTTTACGATGCCGGTAGGGATCGTTGATGCCACTACGAGCTTTACCTCCCCGAGCCCGAAAGAAGGATTGGAGAAAAAGTCCCGGAAAAATTCCTCGAACATCAGGTTGGAGTTAAAAGACTGGCTGGGAGGATTATAGGTTGACGTCGAAACGATGTCACCCTGGGACACGGGCCTGTTCAGGAAACTTGCCTGCAGGCTTTCCGGAGACGCATATATGCGTATGCCTTTTTGGACAGGCATGAGCACTACCTTTTTTGCCTCGCTCCATTTGGAGATGCTCACTTCCACATAATCCCCTAAAGTCGTGCCCGCATTATGTCTCAATATCCCGTCTATGCGAATAATGTCAAGATGCATGTCCGATGGGAAAGCGCTGCCGACTATCGCGGCTGTCGTTCGTCTCCCCGTGATCTGGATGACATCCCCGTATGAAACTCCTATCTCCTTGATGTGCCGCTCGTTTATACGTGCGATGCCACGGCCTACCTCACGCTTATCCGCCTCTGCCACCTTCAACCTTATCTTGGCTTTCTCCTCTTTCTGCACCGTCATCGTTAGTCCTCAAAGATAATAATAAATTTATTATTATATATTAATATGATTTTTGGTTAAACGTCTCGAAATCTAATTTAGCGCTTGAATATATGATATAAAACAAATTAGAGTATATATATTTAAAAATATGGCAAAATATGTATAAATTCTACAATATAATAGATAAATAACTAATCTATTGCTTACAATAAAAAAGTAAGATCGTTGAATATTTGGGTTATTACACAAAAGAGTCGATCATCAATATTTACAATTAATAAAAAACTCAGTTATTACAAAAAAATCGGAGAGTTAAAAGGTAAAAACGGGTTACTTGATCTTAACCCCGTTATAATTCCTGAGGATGTCGATAACATCGATGAGCTTTTTCTTGGCTTCGCCATCGTCAAAGTTCTTTAGCATCTCATCGATCCTCGCGATGCTGGTCTCGACATGCTTCATACACCTATCAACGGCCTCGTCGGAGGACATCTTTTCCATATAGACCAGCGGTAAAATATATGACTGCTGGGCGGACTTCTTGGTGTCATCGTCTATGCTGAGGAACTCTATCAGATCGTCAACGATCTGGTAAGCGATACCGAACTCCTTGCCCATTTCACGGCATAATAGTGCCTTTTCCTCTGAGGTCCCGGCACTGCGCGCCCCGATCTCGAAAGCCGCTATGAACATTGCCGCCGTCTTTTTCAGGACACATTCGAAATAATCATCCTCGGTCGCCTTGAATGTCCTTGACTTAATATCGAGTAGCTCTCCCTCGGCCGCCAAAAGACCCGATAAACCGAACGCTGTTATGGAAGGCTGGTCATACTTCGAGATGAGCATCATGGATTTTGATATAAGGTAATCGTTGCATACCATTGCCAGGAACAGACCGAACTTTTCATGGGAGGTCGGCTCACCGCGTCTCTTTAAGCCTTCATCCAGGATGTCATCCTGTATCAGTGACGCAGTATGGATACATTCAAGGGCTAAAGCGGCATCAAGGGCATGCTCTACGGTACCGTTATTTAACTCCGCAGTAAGGAGAAGAGTTAACGGCCTGAGCCTCTTTCCTGATGTCTTCAATGAGTGGGCCAGCCCTTTTTTTATTTCCACCATCTCTACATCTTTAAGTAAGTTGTCGATCCCATCCATGATGGCCTTTGATTCCTTCCAGTCCTGCATTATTGAACATCCTAGTTAGGCTTAAAGTAATATATCATGTACTAATTCCTTTTTAGATATATTATTTCCTATTAAGTTATTATAAACGACTAAAAAAGTTCCGGTATCTCGAAATTAAGGATACCAAAAGATTTAAGCGTCTACTTTACAAATCTAATCCCTACTAGGGGAGGCTATCATCTCATGGATGGTGCAGGACAAACAATATTTGAAAGGATAGAGTACAAACTATCCCAGAAAGGCATCGAGGTCGACAACTCAGACCTGGTCGAGGCGGCCAGGCAGATCGAGCAGAGGCTAAGAGAGGACCCGGCGGACGTAGATAGCAAGATGATAAGGATCGAGCTTAAGATAGTGGAGCTCGCCAGGTTATTAAACGCTACTCTTGACACTTTAGATGCCACCGAAGTGCAAAACGTATCGGATGACGGTGCGGAACCGGTAGCATCCCATCCCGAAGAATATTCCGGATCTAACGAACACGGCCATTTGAAGTACAGGCTCAATTCAGCAACCGGTATTATCGAACAGGTCGAGGACAAGGAAGAGGATGAAGTGATAGTCGCTGACACTCGCGGAAGGTTCGGCGGCAAAAGGGACGGTAAAAAAGAAGATAAAAAATGTGTCTTCATTGCGGCGACCGACGATGAGTCGGTAAAACCATCGGACCTTAAGAAGAAATAAATACTTACAACTTTTTACTTTTTTAGGCTTCATTATAGTTTGTTCCTTTTATCTGTCAGTTTTATTTTATATTCTCTTTTACCATAATCGACAGTGGTGTGACTTCTCTTACATTACTAATTACACAAAGGCAACTATGTCACACTATTTTTCACCACAAAGCGCACGAAGGCGAACAAGGAACACTAGCTTTCACCACAAAGCGCACGAAGGCGAACAAGGAACACAAAACTGCTAACCACAAAGCGCACGAAGGCGAACAAGGAACACTAGCTTTCACCACAAAGCGCACGAAGGCGAGTAAGGTCCACAAAATAATTTTTTAGTATATGATAATAGTCTAAAAAAGTCCTTTGTGTACCCTCGAGCCCAGTAGTTGTGATGGTGTTTAGTTGGTTGTGGTGTTGTTGTTTGTTTTTGTGGTGTTTTTGGTTGGTTAGTATGGGAGGAGTTATCAGTTTATCGGTTGTTTTTTGTGTGTGAAAACTAAAACGTT